>CAYJJR010000033.1:0-21805 GCA_964370565.1 uncultured Oscillospiraceae bacterium
TTTGGTGGCATGTGCAGCTCCGGCAGAAGAGGTAACAACAGAACCGGAAGATACCGCGACAACACCCGAACAAGTAGTTGACACACAAGGCGCAACAGAAAACCTTGGTTGGGAATTTCAACAAGAAGAATACAAACTAGCTTGCTATTGGCCCGCTCCCGACACCTATTTCGACAGCTATGTTAAAAAAGGCATGGAACAGTTTAATGCCGACTACAGCCAAGATGTTGAATGGATGGTTGGAACAGACTGGACACAAGACGTGGAAAACCAATCGGTTGAGGCGATGGCTGCGCAAGGATATGACCTGTTTTATATCTTTGGTGCAGATAGCACCGGCGCAAATGCTTTGTACAGAGAGCTTTACGATGCCGGATTTGAAGTTGTAAACTATGCAGGCGCAGTTGCCGACCCTCAAGAATCGGCGTTAACTCTCGCTTCCAACGTATACCAAATGGGATATGATAGCACAAAACTTCTCATAGAATATATGGGCGGCGAAGGCAAGATTATCAATGTTTTGGAAAACTTGAACGATGTTAATACTCAAAAAAGACAACAAGGTGTTGAAGACGCCGTTGCAGAACATCCCGATGTTGAGATAATCCAAACTGTTGCAGATATCGCAACGGTTGATGCAGGATTTGAAAAAATCTCGGATGCACTTGCTGCTAACATGGATGCCGACGCTATCGTTGCAACGGGCGGAACCGCTTCAATTGCTCTTGCAAACGCCATGGGCGACTACTACGGAACAAACCCCGATGCCGAGCATATCTTTGCAGGAACAGTTGACCAATCAAACGAAGTTATGAACGCAATCAAAGAAGGCCACATCGACCACACTTTGGCACAAAACGGTTGGGGACAAGGATATATCTCGCCGCTACTTCTTATGTACCTTAAAGACGGTTGGGAACCCATCACTTGGGGCGAACACATCGACTCTGGCTCGCTTGTAATAACGGTAGACAACGTAGACACATGGCAAGAGGATATCGAAAAATTGACGATGGATATAATCGCTTCGATAGAAACCGATATCTTGATGCAGCCGTAACAAAAATTATAAAAAACAGCACAGTGTGCAACAAGCACTTAAACTAGATATGTGTATCTCTTCACATCACAGGTGGGAAGAGATACACAATAAAACAGCAACTTTGCAGTTGCGGCAAAGTTCGCTTTAATTCCAATAAAAGGTTCAAAATCCGGAGGTTTTAAATGCTAAAGTTAAACAACATTTCCAAATCGTTCCCTGGCGTCAAAGCGTTAAGCGATTTAAGCGTTGAGTTTCTTCCAGGGGAGATACATGCTTTGCTTGGCGAAAACGGCGCAGGAAAAAGCACATTAATGAAGATTATCTGTGGCGTTTATCAAGCGGACAGCGGAGAAGTTTTTCTCGATGGAAAGAAACTCCGGTTAAAAGGATATAGTGATGCTGTCAATGCACACATCAGTATTGTGAACCAAGAAATCACGTTAATTCCAAACAGTTCAATTGCAGAAAACATCGTGTTGGACAAGATGGACAAATTTTGCAAATACGGTTTTATGGACTGGAAGTCGGTTAACGAAACCGCAAAAATATACATGGAACGTGTGGGGCTTGATATGCCGCCCACAACTCCGGTGCGACATTTAAGCGCCGCACACAAACAACTAATTCAAATAGCAAAAGCATTGAGTTCCAACGCAAAGGTTCTTTTGTTGGATGAGCCAACCTCCTCGCTGACACAGTTCGAGGCAGATATTTTGTTTGATATATTGCGCAAGTTAAGGCAAGAAGGCGTAATAATGATCTATGTTTCCCACAAGCTTGAAGAAGTTCAGATGCTTGCGGACAGGGTTACGGTTTTAAGAGACGGAAAGTTAATTGGAACCGACACGATTGATAAGATGGACAGAGACACAATAGTCAAGATGATGATAGGACGAAATTCGTCCTTTGTATATAGAGGCCGTTTAGATGCAGAGCAAAACCCTGTGGCACTAGAGGTGGAAAATCTTTCGTCCGACATTCACGGCATCGTAAACTTAAATTTTTCGTTAAAAAAAGGCGAGATCTTGGGATTATACGGCTTGGTTGGTTCGGGCAGAACCGAAACTATACGCACAGTTTTAGGAATAGACCCAAAAACAGACGGGTCGATTAAACTATATGGCCAGCCGGTTAAAACAAAGACGTTTTACGCAACACTGCAAAAACACAAGATGGGTTATGTTTCGGAAAATCGCAAAGAAGAAGGTTTGTTTTTGGAACATTCGGTGGGGCGCAACATCTGTATAAATTCGTTGCAAGACCTGTACTATTCAAAATTGTTACCGTTTATCAAGATAAAGAACGAGCAAAAAAGAGCCGAAGAATATATTGAAAGGCTCGAGATTAAAACTCCAAAGGTTGAAACTAAAGCCGGTTCTCTTTCGGGCGGTAACCAACAAAAGATAAGCATTGCAAAATGGTTGAGTGTCGGCTGCGATGTTATAGTTATCGATGAGCCGACAGTTGGGGTAGATATAGGTGCAAAGGAATATATCCACCAACTTATTTGGGATCTTGCGGCAAAAGAAAACAAGGCAGTAATCGTGATATCCTCTGATATGAACGAGATAGTTTCACTTGCACGAAGAATATTAATCTTTAAAGATAAGAAGATAGTGAACGAATTAAAGGGCGAGGAGTTTTTTGAACAACCCGGTGAAATAATATGTAAAGAAATCGGAAAGTATTTCATTTAACCGGAGTGGTAAAATAGATTTGTGGAAAAAAATCACACAAAAGCCAAATCAACACCATTATCCCTTCGCTATTTAATAAAAACTTGACGATATGTTTATAATAAAATTAAGGTGGTGACAAAACCACCTTAATTTCCGCATTTTACCCAAACGTATATCGAAGGAGTGGTTATGAGAACAAAACTTTTGTTAATAAAACTTTCTTTTTGTGTAACAGTTGCATTGCTTTTAAGCGGCTGCAGCAGTTCACAACAACTTCCAAGCGAACTTCCAAGCGACATAATCGAACCACAGCAGGTTTCGATTGGTGCTATCAAAGGAAAAAGCCTCGAAGATTATATGTTTGGCTTTTCATTCGGTGGAGTTGCCGATTATTCGATACCGCTTGAAAAGATGGCGCTGCAAGCTTGTGAAGATCTTGAGATACCTCCGATATTGATAGATACGCCGGAAAATTGGATTCAATCGGAACAAGATATAGCTTTAGACAACCTTGTCTCCTTGGGAGCCAAAAGTATATTCATGATGCCATCGGAAGCCACAGCCGGAAACACAAAAATTTCGGAACTTTCACAAAAAGGGTTAGAGATAGTGTGTGTCGGGGGCGCGCCAGATCTTCCGTCTGAAAGCGTTTTAACTCTTGAAACGGATAACTATCAATGTGCATATGATGCCACACTTAAAGTTATCGAACATTTGGAATATGAGGGAAATATAATAGGAATTTCGGGGGCTCAAACTGATACCAACAGCAAAAAAAGGTTGCAAGGCATAGCAGATGCTTGTGCAAGATATGAGGGGATTGTTTTGTTGGAACTCGTTGATGGAATTTCAACCACTCAATCGGGACTTGAAATTGTTGGCGAAGTTTTGGAGCGTCAAGGAGAAAATGTCGATGGTATAGTGGCGATGGACTACTATGCCGCACAAGCTATGGCGCACTATCTTCTATATGAGACGAAATATCAAGAAATAGTTTGCATCGGAATAGATTCCGATCCATTGGTTCTTGAAGCAATAGCGCAAGGAAAGATGATGGGTTCGATGTCGCAAAATCCGTGGGCACAAGGATATATAGCGGTTTATACACTGAAAATGCTTGAAGATGGATGGATTTACAAACAAAATCAACCGCATTTGATAGACACCGGTACACTTTTAATCTCTGCGGACAATACAAGTGATTTTGAGCAACAGATGATAGACCAAGCATATGATATGGTGAAAACTTGGGGCGACCGTTTTCATCCTCCTCAAAATTCATATCAAGTGGAGGAATAAATTTGAAAAAACACGGCTATCTTGTGATATTATTTGTCATTCTAGCGGTTTCTTTTATATGTATTTTGTTGTTCAGTTATAGTTTTTTGGAACAGGACAACAAAGCACCCAAAGAAAATCTGCGAGTAAGCGTTATTTTGCCAACAAACAAACAGGAATATTGGGTCGAGGTATCAAACGGCATTGAACAAGCTTGTTCGGATCAAATTTCTATTTCTTTTCATCTACCGGAAAACAACGTTTTAAGCGACCAGCTTGAAAGTTTAGAGATGGCGATCGAAGCACAAGTTGATGGAATTATAGTGCAAGTTTCAGACGAGTTGTTTTTTGAAGCTGCATTAAATCGCGCAACAGCCTATGGTATACCGGTCGTTATATTAGACGGAGATGCCGGAGAAAGCCACTATTACGTTGGAAGCGACAACTATCGAATAGGTTATCTCGCCGGACAAGCGATGGCGGAAATAACAAACAAAAGTGCGCAGGTTGCAATAATAGCTGAAAATGAAAATTCGTTTTGTCAAAACGAAAGAATAAATGGTTTTAAAGCTGCTATTAAACCTTTTGAAGATATGTTGATAACAAGCATTGAGTATACAAATCCCGATATAATAGAAGCAACCCGAGTGGCAGAAGAAGTTTTAAAAACTCACCCTGAAACAGATGCTTTGTTTGGTGCAACAGGCATTAGCACATCGGGGATTGCAAAGATGATCGAGACGAAATCTAATCAAACTTCATATAAGGTAATTGGAGTGGATAACAACGCAGACACAATAAAGGGATTGGAACAAGGTTATATAAGCGGAACCGTAGTGCAACAGCCTGATGAAATCGGAAAACAAGCAATAATAATCTTAAATCAATTGTTGGTTGAAAAAAACTATCAACAAGACAAATATAACTATACACCATTACAACTAATTATGGGACTGTCGTCTATTGAAGATGAGCGATGAGGAGGTTTGATGAAAAAAAATAAAAGCTCTACACGTTCTATGCAGCTTCACATTCGTATACACTACGGAATAACGGTGGTGCTGATGGTTTTGATATTCGGAATTGGAATTTTTCTTAACGCCTTAATCGCTGCAAGATACAATAGAATTTTAGACAGTAATATGTACTATTCTGAATATGAAAGTGCTTTGCGAGAGGCGTTTAAATCTTTAGATAATTTAATATATTACAACGCAGACTTGGCAGCTGATTTAAACGAGAAAGTTTCAGAGCTTTATAAGCAAGCCGAGATGTTGCCGGTTAGAATATCATATGAAGGCTTTTCGCGTCATGCACAAGATTTGAAATATATGGCACATTCTTTTTTGACACAGGCAGGCAGTGCAAAAAGATTGGCGGAAAACGGATACCTTGATGCCGCAATTCCCATATATCAAGATTGCGAAAGAATTTTCGGGTTGATTTTGCAGTATCACGCAAACAGCAACAGCGCTCTTGTCGAGATAAACAAACAACAACAAAATGCTGTTAATGAATATCGGGAACTTTTGCTTGTCGTTAATTTTCTTTTAGCAGCGGTGATTTTGGGGGGAAGTTTCCATCTTATAGTTCGGCTTATCGATCGAACGGTTCATCCGATAGAAATTTTAACAAAGCAGGTGTCCGAAACAAAGACTTCGGAAAACACTGTTACGCCTTTGACCTCTATTGATTGTCGAACAAAGGAGGTTGAAACGTTGCTCGAAGCATATAACGTTTTTATCGACAGGATAAACAAACAGTTTTTACACATTAAGCAAACCGGGGATCTTGAAAAACAACTGCTTGAAAACGAGGCGAAAAATCTTAGAGTTATGCACATGCTTAAAGCCAGCGAGTTAAAAGCTTTACAAAGCCAGATTAATCCGCATTTCATGTTTAATGCACTTAATATGGTGACGAGCAGTGCCTATTTGGAGGGTGCGGAACAAACTACGCTTTTAATGGAGCTTTTGGGAAGTTATCTTAGATATAATCTTGATTACGCAAACCAAACGGTGAAGATTTCGGACGAAGTGAATAATATAATTGATTATCTCAAAATTCAAAAAGTGCGTATGGGGGAGAGGCTTGAATATGAAGTTGAATGTGACAGACTTGCAGCAGGGGGAAAAACCGCAAGTTTCATACTTCAACCTCTTGTGGAAAATGCATTGCACCACGGACTCAACTCTATTGTAGAGGGCGGTTGGATAAAAATTTCTATCGCCGCTAAAAATAATAGAGTGGAAATCCGTGTTGCCGACAACGGCGTGGGAATGTCAAAAGAAAAGGTTGAAAAATTAAATGCTTTGACAACAAAAGATCCGTTAAGTGAAGATAACGGTCATGGTATAGGCATAAAGAATGTGGTGTCACGACTTTTGTTGTTTTTCGATCATGACATCGGTTTTGAAGTTGTGAGCGAGCCGAATATTAAAACCGAGTTTATCCTTAACTTGCCTTTCACTTTGGAGGATATAAATTATGGGATATAAATTTCTGATAGCCGACGATGAAGCTATCGACCGCCAAGCCTTAAGCCAACTATTAAGGCAAGAAATCGAAGATATAGAGGAGATTTACACCGCTAATAGTGGTGTGAAAATGCTCGAAATTCTTCAAAAACAAGATATAGATATTGCTCTTGTCGATATTGAAATGCCGGGAATGAACGGGCTTGAAGCGGTAAGGAAACTTCGACAACAGCATAATTCCGTTAAAATAATAATGAACACGGCATACAGCAGTTTTGGGTTTGCGGTCGACGCACTTAAACTGGCGGCGGACGATTATCTTGTTAAACCACTTATAAGAGAAAAGTTTATCGAGGCAGTTAATGGTTGCTTGCAAAAGATAAAAAAAGAAAAAGAAGCAGAAACGCAGCAAGAAACTATGCTTTCGAATATTCGTTCGACGGTGGCGGACAGTGCCATGCGTTATATTGTTGAAGATCAAATTAACGCAAACAACATCAAAATTCTCGAGGATGTTTTGGGTCTTTCGCAAAAACAAAGTGTTATATGTGTTCTAACCACACAATATGAACGTTCTGACATGCTAAATCGAATTGTTCAACACAGCAAAGAGATGTTGCCGGAAGGCTGTGACAGCTTTTCATATGAACTGGACAAAGAGCGTTTGGTTTGCTTAATAAGTGCCGGAAAAGAGATAGCGCAAAGCCGCTTTGAAGACAGTGTCTACAAGATTTTGCAAAGTATATGTGAGGCGGTTAAACGCAGGTTTTTTGTTCCTTGTTATGTTGGGGTAGGCCTTGTTGCGAACAGTGTTGTGGAACTGCACCAGTCATATCTCGACAGTTTGATAGCAGTTGCGAATTGCGGTGTTAAAAATATAGTTTTTTCTGCAAAAAAATATAACCCCGAGCAACAAGCGCAGCAAACAGAAAGTAACAAATATGTGCGCATGGCGAAAAACTATGTTAAAATACATTATAAAGAGGACATCTCACTCGAAAGTATTTCGGATGAAATCGGTATAAGCATGTATTATTTAAGCAGGTTGTTTAAAGAAGAATTGGGTATAAATTTTTTAGAGTATCTAACCGATGTGCGAATTAACAGAGCTATCGAGCTTTTGAATCTTGGGGAATATTCCATTAAAGAATTGGCGTTGCAGGTGGGCTATCAAAACCACACATATTTTTGCAAAATTTTTAAAAAGAAAACAGGAAAAACCGTGGGTGAATTCCGCCGAAAGTCTAATGGCGAATAAATATAGAGAGGTGTTTTGAAAAATGAAACGTTATGGGCGAGTTGTGAAGGTTAAACCCGAAAAACTGGAGCGATATATAGAACTGCATAAAAATCCTTGGCCGGAGGTAACCGCTGCAATCCAAGAGTACAACATAAGGAACTTTTCCATATTCCATATGAGGAACCTACTTTTTTCCTATTTTGAATATATAGGAGACGATTTTGAAAACGATATGGAAAAACTGGCAGTTGCAACAGCAGAGTGGCTGACCGAAACCGATGCTTGTCAAGAGCCGATAGAGGGTGCAAAACAAGGTGATCTTTGGAGCATTATGGACGAAGTTTTTTATCAACAATAAGAAAAGAGGAATTAAGCAAATGAAACGTTCGGAAATTAACCAAGCTATTAACAAAGCAAAAAAATCTATGGCAGAAGTAAACTTCATGTTGCCTGAGTTTTCAAACTGGACTTTGGAACAATGGAAACAAAACAAAGACAAAATCGACACGATTAAAAACGTTATGTTGGGTTGGGATGTAACCGATTTCGGCACAGACGATTTCAAAAAAGTTGGAGGTGTTTTGTTCACAATCCGAAACGGAAACCTATATGATGAAAATATAGGTGTTCCATATTGCGAAAAACTAATAGTGTTCGACGACACCGAAGGCCAGCAACTTCCGCTTCATTTTCATGTGCACAAAACAGAGGATATCATAAACAGGGGTAATGGCATAATGGAGATTGTTCTCTATCAGTCCAATGAAGACGGAACGGTGAACTATGAAAAAGATGTCGAAGTATATATGGACGGCATAAAAAAAGTTTTCAAAGCCGGGCAAACCTATGAGATAACTCCGGGCAACAGTATAACGTTAACCCCCGGAATGTATCATCGTTTCGGTTGCAAAAAAGGTGGGGGCAACCTCATTGTCGGAGAAGTTTCAAAGATTAACGACGACAACAAAGACAATATCTTTGCCGAGGTGGAACTTCGGTTTTCGGTCATCGAAGAAGACGAGGTCGCACAGTTTGTTCTTTGCAACGAATATGATAAAATAAGTTAACAATTTATTAAGAACTAATATTAATCTCTCTTTAAAAGATAGACAAAAAATCTTTATTAAAAACTATATATTAAGGCTTTTAACTCGATTTTTTGTATCTTTTTTTAGGCGGAATTAGTATAAGATATTATTACTGGGTTAAATTTAATAAATTAAAGGAATTGTTATTATGATTAAAAATGTACCAGAACTTAAACTTGGGATAGTTGCGGTTTCTCGCGGATGTTTTCCGGCATCGCTGTCTCGCACACGCATGCAAAACATTGCCAAAAGTTATCCAAAAGAGCTCTATCAATGTTCCGTTGTGGTGGAAACAGAAACCGATGCACTTGCGGCTGTTAACGAGCTGAAACAAGAGGGCGTTAATGCACTGATTGTTTTTTTGGGAAACTTTGGCCCCGAAAATGCCGAAACGCTTTTGGGCGAATGGTTTGACGGACCTTTGATGTATGCGGCGGCGGCAGAGGGCGACGGAAACTTGGTCGACGGTCGTGGCGATGCGTATTGCGGAATGCTTAACTGTAGCTATAATCTGGGACTTCGCAATCTTCAAGCGTTTATCCCGAAGTTCCCGGTTGGAACGGCTTCCGACATATCCGAAATGATTGAAAAGTTTGAACCGATTGCAAGGGCTGTGGTTGGACTTAAAAAGCTGAAAATTATAACGTTTGGACCGAGACCAAATGACTTTTTGGCATGTAACGCACCAATTAAAGCACTGTATGATTTGGGGGTTGCTATCGAAGAAAACAGTGAACTCGATTTATATGCGGCATATAAACAACACAGCGACGACCCACGTATACCGGCACTTGTCGAGGAGATGCAAAAAGAGGTTGGAAAGTCGAATTTTTCGGGGATTCTTCCACGGCTTGCTCAATATGAACTGACGTTAAACGATTGGATAGAACAGCACAAAGGTGTGTATGAATATGTAGCGTTTGCTAACAAATGTTGGCCGGCGTTTCAAACTGAGTTTGGGTTTGTGCCATGTTATGTGAATTCAAGATTTGCCGCACGTGGGATACCGATTAGCTGTGAAGTAGATATCTACGGTGCACTTTCGGAATATATCGGGGTTTGCGTAACACAACAACCTGTAACGCTTCTCGACATCAACAACAGTGTTCCGGCTTCGATATTTGAAAAAGGGATAAAGGGAAAATATGATGTTCGCCAGAACGAAACGTTCATGGGATTCCATTGCGGAAACACCTGCTCATCCATGGTTAAAGACCCACATCTTGGATATCAGCTAATCATGAAACGCAGCCTTGAACCGGATGCAGTGGAACCCGATATAACAAGGGGAACGTTAGAGGGAGATTTAAAAGCCGGAGAGGTTACAATTTTCCGTTTGCAAAGCGGGGCAGATACCTCGCTTAAAGCATACATAGCTGAAGGAGCGGTGCTTGATGTTCCAACCGAAAGCTTCGGCTCAATAGGCATAATAGCCATCCCCGAGATGGAAAGGTTCTATCGCCATGTGCTTATAGCAAATCGTTTCCCACACCACACTGTTTTGGCATTTGGCAAACACGGCGAAGCAATCTTTGATGTTTTTCAATATCTTGGAATAGCCGATATTGGATATAACAGACCAAAGTCGTTGTTATATGCAACTGAAAATCCGTTTTAACTGTAAATACCTATAACCACACGTTCAACGGGCGGCGGTCTTAATGCGTAGTACAAAAGGTGCTGTGACAAAATTGTCATAATTCAAAAAAGAATAGGAATGACAAAACCCCCGGTTATACCGAGGGTCGCAGACTGTCGAAAACCCCGAGCATTCTAAGTTGGAATACTCGGGGTTTTCATATAAAAACGTCTAAAACAGCCAAAAGTGGAGGCTTTTTAAGCCCACATTGCCAGCTTTTTTATTTTAAGTTAACAATTAAAACTGAATATAAAATTTGAAATCGTTATTTAAAATCCTTGCTGTGTTCAAGGTCTTGACATATCCAGCTCAGATGCTCTAACATCATTTTAATACCGTCGTTGACAAATGTGTTGTTCGAGGGCGGAGCAGGCGAAACTGTGCGCAAAAAACTGCTGCAAACTTGCGAACTACACACAATATTAAGGCTACCTACCGGCATATTTTACAAGCCGGGCGTTAAAGCGAATGTAATCTTTTTTGAAAACAAATCGGCTTCACCCAATGTGCAAACGAAAGATATTTGGTTTTATGACCTGCGAACCAATATACATTTCACGCTAAAGAAAAACCCTCTCAAAGAAAGCGATTTAGAGGATTTTATAAGCTGTTACAACCCGCAAAATCGCCACGAGCGTAAAGAAAAATTCTCAGAGGAAAACCCCGACGGTAGGTTTAGAAAATATACTTATGATGAGATAATCAAAAGAGATAAAACAAGCCTTGATGTTTTCTGGGTCAAAGACAAGTCGTTGGCAGATTTAGACAATCTACCGGATCCGGACGAGCTTGCTCGGGATATAATGGAGAACTTGCAGGGCGCAATGGAAAGCTTTAATGAGATTATTGCGAAGATAGAGAGATAAGACGACAGGGGACATAAAGAAAATTAAAATGGTTGTCACTTAAAGTGACGCTAAAAAACAAGCAAATTCACAACCGATGAGGGGTGAATTTGCTTGTTTTTATATAGCGCAATAGTTATGAGTTGTTTGATTTTTTTACCGTAGAATATTTCTAAACCATTGTTTTTGTCTAATTCAACAAAGCAGTCATTAAATTAAGTATAATTGAACAGTTTATAACAAAAATAGATAAAACCGCAAAAAAAGATAGTTGATAATCAAAAATTTTATATACAACTACAAAAACCATGTACTTTTTGTGAATAACAATATGTATTATAATTAGTACACAAACCACAATTAACAAGGAGAACAAAAAATGAAAAAGAAATTTTTTAGCGTAGTACTTGCAGTTTGTTTGTGTGTAAGCTTTGTCGGCTGTAGCACACCACAAACAGACGAACAATCCGAAACACAACAACCGGAACAAGCTGTTGAAACAGCAAGTTCGGCAGGCGTTTGTTTCTTTAGTTATGCCGATACCTATACGGCAAACGTAAGAAAATCTTTGGAGAACGTTGCGGATGCAAATGGCGGAATTGAAATTAATTCAGCGGATAACCAAGGCGACCCAACCATTCAAACAAACAACGTAAGTAACTTTTTAACACAAGATGTTGATTATCTGGCGCTAACAAACATGCTTCCTAACATTACTACTGACATAGCGAAGCAAGTTACAGACACCGGCAAAACTATGATATTTTTCGGATGTGGAAGCCCGAGCGAACAAGATTTTGCAACATATGAAAACCTTTGGCATGTAAGTAGTTCTTCAACCGAGTCGGGAACGATAATGGGCGATGCTGTTGCTGAATATTGGAACGCACACCCCGAAGCAGATAGAAACGGAAACGGAACACTTGACTATATTATGTTGCTTGGTGTTCAAGGAAGCGAAGACTCGGAAAACAGAGCAACATATTCTGTTAAAGCTGTAGAAGATGCCGGAATTGCGGTTAACAATTTAAGCGGAGATTTAATTTGTGACTTCTCAAGAGCTATAGCACAAGAAAAAGTTACTGCTTTGATTGCAAACTATGGCGACGATATAGATGCTATTTTCGCTGTTAACGACGACATGGCTCTAGGCGCAATCCAAGCCCTTAAAGGTGCGGGATATTTCACAGATGAAAGCAACTATATTATGGTCACAGGGGTAGACGCAACAGAAGTAGGAGTTGAAGCTGTTGAAGAAGGAACACTTCTTGTAACAAGCCTTAACAACCCTGTGCAAATGGGCAAGTCTTTATATAAATTGATGGATATGCTTTCGGCCGGAGAAGAAGTAACAACAGAAAGTCTCGGAGTTGACGGAGCGATAGTCGAAGGTCATAAAATAATTCTTGATTATACTAAGATAACCAAGGATAATATCGCAGATGCAAAGTATGATATAAACGACACAGAAGTTTAATTGACTTTATAAATATATAAAAACAGTCGGAATTTCTTCTGGCTGTTTTTATATAACATTATTCCGCAAAAAGGAGGTTTTTTAATGCCACAAAATAATATAGTTTTTGAGATGAATGGTGTGAGCAAGTCGTTTCCCGGAGTAAAAGCTTTAAACAATGTAAGTATAAAGATACAAAAAGGTAGCGTACATGCCCTAATGGGTGAAAACGGAGCTGGTAAGTCTACGTTGGTTAAATGTGCATTTGGTATATATCAACCAAATGAAGGCGAAATAAAAGTAGAGGGCGAAAAAGTACAGATGAAATCCCCTGTACAGGCGCTTAACAGCGGTATTGCGATGATACATCAAGAATTACACCCTATTAAAATGCGAAACGTTATGGAAAATATTTGGATAGGTAGAGTTCCGTTACATAGAAAATTTGGAATGAACTTTGTAAACGAAAAAAAAATGTACAATGATACCTTAAAACTATTACAATCGTTAGATATAAATATTAACCCAAAAACGATAGTAAAAGAGCTTTCGCCATCACAATGCCAGTTAATTGAGGTTGCTCGTTCCGTTTCATACGGAGCGAAGGTAATTATTATGGACGAGCCAACATCTACGCTTACAATAAAGGAAGTTGAAAATCTCTTTAAAATTATCGAAAAACTAAAACAATCGGGAACTTCAATAATATATATATCACACAAGATGGACGAAATTCTTCAGATTTCTGATGAAGTTTCGATTATGCGAGACGGCGAAATGGTAGGAACTTGGGTTTCAAAAGATATTGACAAATCTTTCATCATAAAAAAAATGGTAGGCAGAGAGATAAAAAATCAATTTCCGGATAGTAACCACGAGGTTAAAGATGTTATTTTAAAAGTAAAAAGTTTAACATCAGATAAAGAACATTCCTTTAAAAATGTCAGCTTTGATCTCCATAGAGGAGAAGTTTTGGGGATAGGAGGGCTTGTTGGAGCCCAACGTTCCGAGCTTATAGAAAGTATTTTCGGACTTAGAAAAATAAAAAGCGGTTACATTGAACTAAACGGAAAAAAGGCTGAAATAAATCGCCCTGTAGATGCTATAAAAAACGGAATGGCGCTTTTGACCGAGGAGAGAAGGGCAACGGGAATTATACCGATGCTTAACATAACGGAAAATACTGTTTTGGCAAAACAATCAGCAAAAGTTTCTTCATACACAGGTAAAGGGATTTTTTTAAAAAACAAACTTCTTGAAAAAGATACAAAGGATTACATAGAAAAATTAAATATTAAAACCCCCGGTACAAAAACTAAAATTCAGTTTTTGTCGGGAGGCAATCAACAAAAAGTTATTCTTGGAAGATGGATGTTGCTTGATCCTGATATTTTAATATTAGACGAACCTACAAGGGGAATCGATGTAGGCGCTAAATACGAAATATACTGTTTGATAGAGGAACTCACTAAAAAGGGTAAATCAATAATAATGATAAGCAGCGAGATGCCGGAACTTATCGGAATGTCGGACAGAATAATGGTTATGTGTGAAGGCCGTGCAACAGGTATACTGCAAAAGAATGAATTTACAGAAGAAAATATAATGAGGCTTGCAAGCGGAATTGTAGAGGACGATAATAATGATTAAAACTAAGTTAAATATAGAAAATATAAGAAAATTTGTGATGAACCATATATTATACATAATAATGCTACTGTTAATTGTTGTTATTACGTGTTTTTCTCCAAGGTTCTTATCATTTCAAGTTTTTAGAGACATACTAATGCAAAGTACAATTAAACTTGTAGTGGCGGCCGGTTGTTTGTTTATTATAATATCCGGAGGAGCCGATCTTTCGGGCGGTAGAATGGTAGGTTTTGCGGCAGTAATTTCAGGTTCATTAGCGCAACAAAGCACATACTATTTGAAATTTTGGCCACAACTTCCGGAACTTCCTATTATTGTTCCTTTTGTTGTTTCAATTTTGGTTGGCGCCCTTGTCGGTTCTTTTAACGGATGGGTCGTTTCTAAGCTCAAAGTACCGGCTTTTTTAGCAACTCTTGGAACACAGATGCTTATTTACGGGACAAACAGTTTATATTTTAATCGAGAACCCAACAGCAGTCAACCGCTAGGAGGTTATCAAGATGCCTTTGTAAATATTGGAACCGGTAGTTTTTTAGGTGTTCCATATCTTATAATAATAGCTCTTGCAGTTTTAATTTTTGTTCATGTACTGTTAACTAAAACTAAGATTGGGAAAGAAATATTTGCGGTTGGTGGAAACCTTGAAGCATCAAAAGTATCCGGAATTAACGTATTTAAAATTCAACTTTTTACCTATAGTATGGCGGGGGCATTATATGGGCTTGCCGGGACAATGGAAGCAATCAGAACGGGAAGCGCAACGAGCGCATATGGTAACGGATATGAACTCGATGCAATAGCAAGCTGTATAGTCGGAGGTTGTTCGTTAAGCGGCGGTGTTGGAACAGTTTCCGGAGTGTTTTTCGGTGTTGTTATCTTTAATGTAATAAATTATGGCTTAACCTTTATAGGGCTTAGTTCGTATTGGCAGTTTGTTGTAAAGGGAGCGATAATTATTTTTGCCATAGCTTTGGACGTCAGAAAAAACAAAACCGATTAATAGTGTCTAAAAAAACGGTCTTCTTGATATGTGTTATAATATAGTCCTACGGAAATACTATTTATATATCGTATTATAAATAATCTTACGGATTTTTATATAAGAAATGAGGGATTGTGAAATGAGTAAAAAGTTCATAATAGTTGTCTGCTGTGTTTTACTTGTAGTTGCAGCCGTTTATACTTTCTTAAATATAACACTAAACTCTATAATTGACGATAAATATGTTAACATGAATTTTGAGACAAAGAGAATTGTGTTAATTATTCCACATCCGGACAACGAATACTGGCAACAAGTTGCCGATGGTTTGACAAAAGGGTGTGATGAAGAAAACATTAGCCTTGAAATTAGACAGACGATATCAGGAGAAAATTCTGAAGAAATAATCCAGATGATTGAAACCGCCATAGACGAGCAAGTAGATGCGATTGTTTTGAAAGGGGATCTTGAAGGTGGCGAAACTGTGCTCGAAAGAGCCAAGGCAAACAACGTTAGCGTTGTGTTTATAGATTCGGACTTCATTGATTTTGACAGAGATTTTTATATAGGAACCGATAATTACAGTGCCGGAAAGGCTCTGGCGCAAAGCGTAATAGAAAGCTCGATTACTTATCAAAATCAAAAGCTTAATATAGCAGTAATCGCACCGGAACAAAACGGTGGGAATATTATGCAAAGAAAACAAGGGTTTATAGATCTTTGTCAAAATTATGAAAATGTAAATGTAACGACTTTTTTAGATAATGAATGGAGCTCGTCTGTTGCAGTAGGTCAAATTAACACAATACTTGACACCATGCCGGAAATAACGACAATAGTTACGCTCGAGGGATATGGAACGATAGCGTTAAATACCGTCAATAATCGCAGAGATGTTGAAGGCGTAAAGATGTATGGTTTTGATCTTGAATCGGAATTTTTAAAAGATATGATAGCCAACGAACAAATCGAAGGTATCATAAATCAAAATCAATATAAATTTGGATATTTGTGCGCCGGAAAACTGGTTGAATTGTGGGAACAAGGAAGCCTTGAAGAGGACACTATTTATGTACCGATACAATATATCGACAAAACAAATGTAGAATAGCATACACAACAAGCAACTTAAAGAAATTTGCTATGTGTCTATACTTGTCACAGATGGGAATACACACACAGATTTCAACTTATTAGTCGTTAGGTAGCTTGCGTTAAAGCAAATTATTTACTGTGTTTAAAGTGATGTTTTTTTGAAAGGTGTATAGTATGGATGGTTCTGTTAAACGAAAAGTGACATTTGAGCAAAAATACAGCAGAGGATTTTACATTCTTCTTTGTATACTTGTTTTTGTTGGACTAGTAGCAATTATAACAACGCTAAGCATAAATGACACTTACAAAAACAGTACTTTTGTTTTAGAGATGCTTCAATGTGTTCACGCAGAGGTTGAAGAGACCAACACATCGCTAAACAACTTCTACCATTTTTTTAGCAACGACTATCTTGATGATTACCTAAAAAACAGCGAAGAACTAAAATTAGAGGTTGAAAAGCTACCGCAACAAATTTCAAACGTTTATTCAAGAAATATTGTAGACTATTATTATTCAATTGATACCTATAACAAAACGGCAAACCTTTTTGCAGATACCATTATGGTATACAACACAAACGAACTAAAACAAAACAATATTGAAAAATTAGAGCAACAATATAGCACACTACAAAACCAATATTTAACAGTGTTACAAGGATACAGCAACGCATATTCGGAGCAGATGACGTTTATTCAATCGACCGAACAAAGGGTAAGTCATGCAATAACTGTTTTGACAACGGTTCAAATATTGGCTATTACTATCGGAATAGTAATAAGTGTATTTTATTTTGCAAGAGTAAAAAGCGTTTTTTTAAATGCGATACAAAAACTTACATTATTTGCGAATGGAATTGCGGAAACCGGTGAATACCCAAAGAACGGAATATCAATTAAAACCGGTGACGAGATTGAAAATCTTGCGATAGCGTTTAACGAGATGTTAGCGGCAAACCAGATGCAACTTGAACAGATTAGGGAAAACGCTAACATAAGAGATTATATGAAACAAGTCGAGGTAGAGAATATTAAAATAAGAAGTGACTTAAAAGAAAGTCAGTATAGACTTCTTGAATCAAGAATTAATCCTCACTTTTTGTTTAATACTTTAAACATGGTACTACAAACTTCTTATATGGAATCTGCTGAAGAAACAAGCAAACTTATCGAAGCTACTGCGGATTTTTTAAGGTATAACCTAAGTCAGTTCAGTAAAATTGGAACGGTTGAAACCGAAGTAACAAACGTTAAAAACTACACATATATCCAAGAATGTAGGTATGGGGATCGAATAAAGTTTAACTATTTAATTGACAGCAAAGCTTACGAGTATAATCTTCCTTGTATGATTTTGCAACCCTTAGTGGAAAATGCAGTTATCCATGGTGTTAACGCCATGACTCAAAACGCAGTGATAGATATTAGCATTTATGAACAAAACGATATGTTGGTTCTTAAGGTGTCAGACAACGGAAAGGGGATAGATGCAAAAAATCTTAAATCTATTAAAAAAAGCATAAAAAAAGAAAAAATGTCAAATAGTCATATCGGTTTACAAAATATCTATATGCGTCTCAAGCTTTATTTCGGAGAACTGGTTTATCTTGATATTGATAGTGAAAATAACGAAACGGTTTTTAAAATAACTATTCCGAAGGAGGTTGGATAATGTATACGGTTGTTATTGCAGATGACGAAGTTATCGAGTGTAAATCTTTAAACATTCTTCTTAAAAATGAGTTTAAAGATTTACAGATTGTTCAAACTGTAGCTAACGGTATTGAGCTAATTCAAGCAGTCGAAAAACATAAACCCGATATAGCCCTTGTAGATGTAGAAATGCCCGGAATGAACGGACTTGAAGCGATCGAACTTTTAATGTCAAAAGAAACCGAAACAAAGTTTGTGATATTGACCGCATATGATGAATTTATGTTTGTTCAAAAAGCATTATCGCTAAAAGTAAGTGAATATCTGTTAAAGCCATTAAAAAAAGATATTATAGTTCAAAAAATACAAGAATTATGCCGATATATTGACGAAAGTAGACATAATAAGAAACAAGAGGACGAAAAAAAAACAATCTTTAGTAAGATTGACAGCGTTCTTGAAAAAGAAGTAATGTTTTCGATTTTAATGGGAGAGCCGGCGGGCGATGACTTTAAATTGCTTTGCAATTTAAAGGGCTTGGAGTTTAAAAGCGCTGTTTTTATAACGTTAAAAATAGACGAACAGAAAAACAAAATTAACACGATAGATAAAGTTTTTTGGAAAGAACAGATTGAAAATGAGCTAAAAAAAAGTTGCAACTATCTGCTCAGTTGCAACAACGGTAATGCGCATATAATTGTAATAATACCGGAACATATAGAAGATGGTGAGCTTTTTTTGTGGATAGAAAATCTTACAAGTGTTCTTTTTGACAAGTTGAAAAAAACAACAGAATACAATTATAGGTTAGGGATAAGTTCTGTAAGCAATGATTTTAACAAGATGTATCAGCTCTATAACGAATGCCTTATGGCTTTAAAGATATTGCCGGATCAAGAAATGGTGTTCTATTCGCAAATAGCCTCTACGGTAAATGAAGCTTTTGAAAACAACTTTAACAAGCCGACAGAATTAAACCACAAGACATTTAATATCAATGTAGCAAAAGCCATTGATTACGTCGAAAACCACTATTTTGAAGATATCTCTTTGGAACTCATAGCAGATGAAATATTGATTAGTCCTTTTTATTTAAGCAGAATATTTAAACAAGAAAAAGGTATAAATTTTACTGAGTATATAACTAAAATCAGAATAGAAAAAGCTGTTTTGCTAGCAAAGACAACCGAGCTTACAGTTAGGGAAATAGGGGAGAGAGTAGGATATAGAAACCAGACATATTTTTGTAGAGTATTTAAAAAAACAACAGGAATGACAATAAGTCAAATAAAAATTAGGAGTAAAAAAAATGTATAACGTAAAATTTAAAGAGGTATATTCAAAAAAAGAAAGAAAAATAAACGAAAATTCACCTGAAATATTATTTTTAAAAGATATATGCAAGAAAAATCCAAAAGTAGATAGTTTTATAAATGAAAAAACAATATGCGGTAGTAGGGTATTTTTAGATGCACCAAACGGTCGATTTAACGGAGTACAAGAAATACAACAGTTTAGTGAAAACTGGCTTTCAGACTTTGACGCGGTATCAGCTAGCGTCTACCCTGTTATACAAACAATAGCAAACGGAAGGGTAGCGACTGAACTTGAGATGCACTTTGAACTCAAAGATGGTACACAAAAACAGATGCCAATGGTAATAGTAGCAGATCTTGCCGGAAATGATAGAATTGAAGGAATAAGAATATATTTCTTCTATCTGTTTTTGCCGGGGGCTATAGGTTATAGAAAACCAATATTTATTCCGCAAGTAAAAAAACCTTGCGAATACCCGATTTTAACAGGCTCAGTTAGAGCATATTACGAAGCGCTTCACAATCCAAATTCACCCGTTGCGCTTGAAAGCATAATGGATATAGTATCAGACGATATTGTATACGGTGGATTTAGGCCGGAAGAAATTGAACCGATGTTTTTTGGAAAAGATGAGGTTCGGACAATGTATGAAAATATTTGTAATGATTGGCCAAAATACGGATACATAAGGTTTGAAACATTTATAGATGACGGTGTTACCTGCCTTGCAGAGTGGACAGCAGTTTTGACAAAGGAAGGTGTGAAAAACGGAATGGTATGCTTTGCCGGTTGTGCAAGTTATGAGAGAGATAGCGATGGAAAACTATATTCAATAAGAATATGCGACAATAATGGTTGCGATATAGGCATAGATCCTAAAATGATACCGCAAGAGATGTGGTTTGTTGAGTAAATAGCATATAATAAGATAAGGTTTGTAGGATCTAAAATAATAGTGCCTACGTTAACTTAAACTAGTTGTTAAATCAATAATAGCAATAGTTGTAAGAAAATAGCTATAGAAACCTTGGGGAGGAATGGGAGGGGTTATAACAAATACACAATCAAAATTTAAAAGTTAATAGAAAGTCTCATTTAATTCAATTGTAAAAATACAAGAAATAGGCGGTTAACTTCGGAAAAAAAGAAAAACTACATATAAAAAACAACAGTCAAGGCTTGCTTATTTAGCCTTTGCTGTTGTTTTTATTTTGTGAATTTACGTTTGCGTTTAAAACAGAATATAAAATTTTAAATCACTATTTAAAATCCTTGCTGTGTTCAAGGTCTTGATATATCCAGCTCAGATGCTCTAACATCATTTTAACACCAAGCTCGCTATCTCGCTTTATAAATGCTTCGATTATAGCAGCGTGTGCAGGCAATAGATTTTGCAATGGTTTTTTTTGTAAAGGTATAATATAAAAATACTAGCCTAATAACGGCAAATGAACTTTTAAAGTATAAATTTTAGGAAGAATGGTTTGTATAATGAACTGCGTTTGCAAAGACATTAGAGAAAAACAGATACTTTCAGCTCGTTCGTTAGATGATACGATTGAGGTGTTTAATCAAGGTTGCAAAGCTGGGTTTTTAATACCCTGTCCTGTTGATGAACCATATCACATAGGCTATGTAGACGGCGAAGAAAAGATAATCTCTTATGCTACAAAGTGGTACAGATGCAAAAGTTGTGGATGCCTGTTCGAGGTGTTGTATCCGGATTTTCCTATGCCGGGATTTATACGAAGATTTGATGATGGTATCTATCATAAGCAGGAATTTGACTTTGACGAAATTGAACGAATAGAAAGAATGATATTATCTTATCTAACCGAAAAAGATTGCTTTACCGATGATGAGTTGAAGGATATGGCAATAGAAGTTTTAAAGAAAAACAAGCTACTGTATATTGATAATTTTAATGGTCCGACAATTCAGCAAATTGTTAAGGATACTTTAAAGGAAAAACGAAGACAAGATATAAGGGAGTAAACACCAAATACGATAAAAAATCGCCAACTTTCGTTGACGATTTGTGGGTAATGCTAAATTGATGAAGTAAATATATAAAATATACTCAAAAAACAAAAAAGACGTTAGACCCAAAATCAATGGATCCAACGTCACGTTGGTGGAGATGATCGGGATCGAACCGACTACCTCTTGAATGCCATTCAAGCGCTCTCCCAGGTGAGCTACACCCCCATAATATGAAGCATCAAAAAAAGTGATTTTCGACGCAAAATTATTTTATCAAACAAGCGGTGTTTTGTCAAGGTTTACACATCAATTTTACACAAATTTATGTAGAATTGTCAATGATAGGTGACACTTTTCCGAAAAAAATATAAAGCTGAAA
>CAYJJR010000034.1:0-21315 GCA_964370565.1 uncultured Oscillospiraceae bacterium
TGCTTTGTCCGTTTATGCCGTCTACTTCTCCGAAAATTTTCGAGGCAATAGGCGCCGGCACCGACATCACAACGCTTGACAGCTCGGCCGCTTTCGGCCTTAGCTCTAAATCGACGACCGTTAAAAAGATTGAACCTATCTTCCCGAGAATTGATATAGAAAAAGAGCTCGCGGAACTAGCACAAGCAAACGCAAAACCCGAAGCCGAAAAACAGCAGCCGCAAACCCCCGAAATCGTTCATCTACCCGAGATTACATATGACGATTTTGCCAAAAACGAATTTAGAGTTTGCGAAATTCGTTCGGTTCAAAAAGTTAAACGCGCAAAGAAACTTCTTGAAATAAAACTTTTTGACGGAGAAAGCGAACGCACAATCGTTTCCGGCATAGCCCAGTGGTATAGCGAAAGCGACCTTGTCGGCAAAAAGATTATCTGTGTCGCGAACCTTGCGCCCTCCACAATATGTGGCGTTGAAAGCAACGGAATGTTGCTTGCCGCCGACGTAGGCGAAACCGCTTCGGTCATATTTGTGGACGACAACACCCCAACAGGAGCGCGCATAAGATAGAACGATTATGGGAATTTTAGTTGCCGTCTACGGCGTAATCATACTTATTGTTTTAATATACCTTTACATGGTGTTGCCGACGAGATCCCCTAAAAACATCCATGAATACTATAACGGAATGTCGTTTGCCCACCGCGGATTACACAGCCTTAAACACGGTGTCGCGGAAAACACTCTCGAAGCGTTTTCTGTTGCTATCGCCAAAGGATATGGCGCGGAACTCGACGTTCAACTGACAAGAGACCTTGAACCTGTCGTGTTCCACGACCTTGATCTTTTTCGTGCGTGTGGCATGAGGGCGCGCGTGTGTGACCTGTCGTTTGACAAAATCTCGTCGCTTTCAATCTTCGGCACAGGACAAAAAATCCCCCACCTCTCACAGGTTCTCGAACTGTTTGAAGATTCGGGACAAACGATTATAATCGAGATTAAATCGGTTAAAGACGCGCTTATGCTAAACGAATTTTGCGTTGAACATGTCGTTTCCCTGCTTGAAGGCTACCGCGGAAAAGTTATGCTTGAAAGCTTCGACCCAAAGATTGTAGGACATATTAAAAAAATCGCTCCAAGCTATCTTAGAGGACAGCTTGCAACCGAGATAGGCGATTATGACAACGGCGGATTTTTTGAACGGTTCGCGTTGTCTCGACTTCTTTACAACTATATATCAAGACCACATTTCGTAGCGTATAAAATAGTTGGAAGTCGCCCGCTTTCATACACAATCACAAGAAAACTCGGCGCTTTTGGGGTCTCGTGGACCTCGAAAAACCCCGACGACCACCTGGCGTGTGAGCTCGACAACGAAGCAGTTATTTTTGAAAACTATCTTCCGAAACCAAATAAAATTTAATAACTAACTTTCTGTCTAATCACATTAAAATCATTTTACGGAGGTTATAAATGAGTAATAACTTTGAGAACGAAAACATGGGATTTCAAAACCCTGCCCCTCAAAATCCGCAAAACGAACCGCAACCAACCGCAGATTTTCCAATAGTTCAAAATTCAGGCGATGGGTTTGACGGCTATTCCGACTATGACCCGTCTTTAGAGATGCGACAAAGACAGCAAGGCCCTTTTACACGGGAACAATTAAAGCATAACTTGAGAAGTTCGGGATTTGACGAAAGTTCCGTAAATCATTTTGACGACACGGTTGTTGGTAACTATCATATACAAAACCAACCGAACCAAGGCGTGGGGCAACCGCCAAGCCCGCCCGCTACGCCACAGTTCCAACCACAGCAAGCACCCCAACAACCCCAACAACCAACACCTTTTGTCGAACAACAACAAGCCGGAGCGTTAAACCCCGGCGCCCCTTCGCCTTCTCAAACGGGAGCCCCAGGCAAACGAAGCCTTGTTCCCCCAAAAAACCAGGGCCAGCGACCAAGCGGACAACCACCAATGCAAAACCGCCAAGGACAAGTTCCGCCGCAACGGCCGCCTATGGGAAGCGGAGCGCAAAACCCACAAAATCCGCAAAATTTTGCAAACGTTTCAAAAACATCAAACCCGTTGCAAGCGCCGGGGCAAAGGCCACAACCGACCCCGCAACAAGCGCCGCAACCGCCTCAAAAACCCGCTTCGCCGATAGACGCCCCCGAACAAGCGAGTTCCCCCGACATTTCGGACATGTTCGCTTCCGCGCAACCGACACCACAGCAAACACCAAGCGTTGAAAAAAGCGCCGAGCCTAACGATGTTGCGCAAAAAGCCGAACCCGAAATCTACGGACACGAGGGCGAAGGCGGACCTACGTTGACCGAGCAGATACAAAAGGTTAAAACTGTTCCTCTTCGCGGTTTTGGCGACATGGACGAGGACGACAAAAAACCGAAAGCCACCAAAGGAACGGTTTCGCGAAAAGGCGTTTCCTCAAAAGAGGTGGACAAACAAAACGAAAAGCAAGGGCTTCTCGAAAAACAGCTTGACAAAGAAAATACACGTTCTCGAAACACTCTCGACCGCGACGACGAGGACGAAAGCGAATGGGTAGAAACCAAAAAAGGAAAACGCAAAAAGAAAAAAGACAAAGCAAACAAAGCAAAGATCAAAGGCTTTGACGACGACGATGATTTTGATGTGAAACGCAGTTCAAGGGGCGCAAAGTCCGCCGTAGTCATGCTTTCGGTTGTGTGTATACTTTTGCTTGGCGCAATAGTTGCCCTTTATCTTGACTTTGCAAGAACCGTTAACGAAAAGGATCTTGAGATAAACAACGCGTATCTTCAAACCTCACCCGACACAACTAACCCCGGTGAAGCGTATCCAACCGAGCCGTACGCAACGGTTGCGGACATGATAGCGACGTCACACGACGTAAATTCTCTAACCGAGTTTATGCAGCGTTATAACCCCGACAACATTGTGTACACCGACACAGACCTAAACGAGCTTGTATATGTTCCTGTCGACCCAAATCTTCCGAAAAGCGAATGGGATTATTCTTATCTATCCGCAGAAGACCCCGACAACATGTCTCGCGTCTACACAGACCCTGCCACCGGTTTTACCGGAATTATGGGTATCGATGTTTCTGAATATCAAGGCGATATAGAATGGGATAAAGTTGCTCAAAACGGAGTTGAATACGCCATTATCAAGGTTGGCGCACGAGGATATGAAACGGGCGACCTTATCGACGACCCGAAATTTGAAGAAAACGTTGAAGGCGCATTAGCCGCCGGCATCCATGTAGGGGTTTATTTCTTCTCGACCGCAACAACGATTGAAGAATCTATCGAAGAAGCAAAATATACCCTTGAAAAGTTAGGCGACTATGACATTAAATATCCCGTCGTAATCGACATAGAAGAACTGTCCGCGCGAAAACCCGAGATGACGATTGCGGAAAGAACCGACAACGTTATCGCGTTTTGCGAAGAGGTCAAGGCCGCTGGTTACATACCTATGATATATTCGGGACAACAGTTTTTTATAAGATATCTTGACTTATCAAGGCTTCTCGACTACGATTTGTGGTTTGCTCAATATTTTGTAAACCGCCCGTTCTTCCCCTATCGTCACACGATGTGGCAGTATACGGCGAGCGGAGTTCTCCCGGGAATTACCGAAAACACTGTTGATTTAAACATCGGATTTTTCGATTATTCGGCTATCGTCACAGGACCGTAAAGACGAAATATATAAAAACAACAGCCGTGTGTAAAGCACGGCTGTTGTTTTTAGTTAATAGTTGATAGTTGATAGTTACGGTGTCGCTAAAGCGACGAATTTAAAAACCACAATAAAAAGGAGGGCCACGGCCCTCCTTTTTATATTTAAACTATAATCAAATTTCTTTTTCCATAGGGATATAAACAAACCCGCCTTCGTCTTTAAGTTCATCTGCTTGGGCGAACCCCATTTTTTTATAAAACCCAAACGCATACGGCGACGAATTAAGCGTTATTTTATCACAACTCGGGTTAGCTTGCTTAATATATTGTTCGGCGAACGTTACAAGAGTTTTTCCGATACCTTTTTTGACGTGGTCGGGAGACACAAACAACATAGTTATATGACGGTTTTCTCTAATCTCTAACATACCGCTTATCTTGTTGTCGTTTGACCTTGTGCAAAAGGCGACATGACCTTTAAGCTGTCTTAAAGAAAAACTCCAAAAAGAAGCGTACGCAAGAAAACTCGTTCTTCCGTAGTCGCTGTAATCGGGGGCGTCAAATCTATCGAAACTTTGCGCCGCAACCTCTATCGCCTCGCGATACTGCGAGACAGCTATTGCCGATACTTCCATATAATATCTGCCTGTTTTTATATTTTTTAGTCTGTCTATTTTTGTTTATTAAGGCTTTCGCTTTTAATTCTTGTATAACATTGTGGACAAAGCGAGCGATATTCCGTTTGGTTTTCGTGGTCAATAGCTACTTGCATACCCTCGAACACAAAGTTTCCGCCCACCATTCTGCCGTTTAAAAGCGCTTTTCTTCCACATTCACAGATAGTTTTAAGTTCTTCAATGTTGTGCGCCAGTTCTAAAAGACGCGTGCTTCCGGGAAACCCTTTCATCTGGAAATCGGTTCTAAGCCCGTAACAGATAACCGGTATATCAAGTTCTACCGTGACCCAAAAAAGTTGTTCCGCTTGCTGTTCGCTGAAAAATTGAGACTCGTCACAAAGCACACACGATATCGGCGATTTTTCATTTTGTTTTTTTATAATCTCAAATATATCGTCGCTTTGCTCGGTCAGATAATCTGCCGCCCGCGTAACCCCAATACGCGACACTAGAAGTTGTTTTCCTTTGGTGTCTATCATAGGTTTAATTACAAAAACCTTCATTCCGCGTTCTTCATAGTTGTGCGCTACTTGTATCATTGCGGTTGTCTTTCCACAGTTCATAGCACCATAGCGATAAAAAAGTTTAGCCATCTTTTGTTACTAATCCTCCTCTTTTCCCGAACGGTTGTTGTGAACCTTAAAACCTAACGTCATAAGGCTGTTGCCTAGATGCATGTTTTCTACCTTAAGTTCGTTTGTTTCTTGAATATCTACCGGAGAAAAGTTCCAAACGCCCGTAATTCCAAGCGACGAAAGTTTTAAAACGGTTTTCTCCGCCGCGTCGGACGGTATACAAAGTATCGCTATCTTTGGCTTATGTATTTTACAAAATTCATCGAGTTCGCCTAGGCCCATTATGTTATACTCAAGCCCCTTAGACTCGACAAGTTCCGGATTTTTATCGAAAAGACCGATAAGCGAAACGCCGGTAGATTGCGCCGACATATAGTTTGCGAGCGCTTTCCCAAGGTTTCCAACCCCCACAAGAATAGCATATATGTTTTGGTTAAGGTGTAAAATCGACGCTATCTCGTTTAGAAGCGCCTCTACGTTATAACCGTATCCTTGCTGGCCGAAACCGCCAAAACAATTGAGGTCTTGGCGTATTTGTGACGCGGTTAATCCCATTCGGTTGGCTATCTCTTTGGACGAAATCTTTTGAACGCCGTTTTTCTTTAGGTTTGATAAAAATTTATAGTATCTTGGAAGTCGCCTTACTACCGTAATCGAAACATCTTTGTTTTCTGCCATTGTAGCCTCCTTAATAATTTCGGTCTTCTGTGGAGTTAATAGTTAATAGTTAAGGTGTCGCCACGGCGACAAATTTAATATTTTTGTTTTACATTATTCGTTTTTTTTACGACAAGTGGGTTTTAAAGCGAAGCTACCGTGTTTGCGACATATTCGCCAAACTGTGCGCTTGTCGCGCCGGTATCGCGTCCGGTTATAACCAGCTTCTTTTCGATGAACATGCATATATCAAGCGCTTTCTCAAGTTTTTGCGCCTCATCTTGGTATCCTATGTGGTTAAGCATAAGGACGGTAGCGCGAAGCATAGAACAAGGGTCGGCGTAGATGTCGCGCCCTTCTTCAACCATTCTCGGCGCCGAACCGTGGATAGCCTCGAACATTGCGTAGCGTTTGCCTATGTTTGCCGAACCTGCCGTTCCAACTCCGCCTTGGAACTCTGCCGCTTCGTCGGTTAGGATGTCGCCATAAAGGTTGGGCAGAACCATAACCTCGAAATCGCGTCGTCTCTTTTGGTCGACAAGCTTTGCGGTCATAATATCGATATACCAGTCGTCCGTCGTTATTTCGGGATATTCTTTCGCTATATCATAGCAAAGCCCTAAAAATCTTCCGTCGGTTTTTTTAACAACGTTTGCTTTTGTTACTATCGAAACGCGTTTTTTATTGTTTTTTCTTGCAAAATCAAACGCAAGTCGCGCTATTCTGTCTGTGCCGCAATCTGTCGTAACGGTGAAATCGACCGAAAGCCCGTCTATGTCTACGCCACTTGAACCCAAAGCATAGGCGCCTTCGGTGTTTTCGCGGAAAAATGTCCAATCAATCCCCTCGCTTGCAACCTTGACGGGGCGAACGTTGGCAAAAAGATCAAGTTCTTTTCGCATAGCCACGTTTGCGCTTTCGATGTTCGGGACACCGTCGGTAGCCCTTGGGGTTGTTGTCGGGCCTTTAAGAATAACATGGCACAGTTTTAACTGCTCCAACACATCGTCCGGGATAGCTTTGTTTTTTTCAATTCGGTTTTCGATAGTCAACCCGTCTATTTCTTTAAACTCGATCTTTCCTTTTTCAACGTCCTCTTTCAAAATAGTTTTCAAAAGATCCGCCGAAACGTTTGTTATAGCGGGGCCAATTCCGTCGCCGCCGCATATGCCGATTATAATCTTGTCAAGTTTAGTAAAGTCGACAAAATCTTTTTCTTGTTTCATCTTTTGGTGTCGTTGTTGTTGTTGAACCAAAAGTTGTTCAAATTTTTCTACCGCTTGTTTAATCGTGTCGCTCATCTTTTTAATACCCTTCACTTTGAATTTTTAAATAGTGTCTTGAAATTAAATTTAAACAAATTATACATTTTTTTAACAATCTTGTCAATAATTTAACACTCTTTGCTATGTATTAAATATCGTTTTATGAACATAATATCTTCATAAATGCATTGAATTAAAACACAAAGGTGCAGTTACCTATAAATTTAAGTTTTAAAATAAAAGTAAGGGATTGTGTAATTATGAAATCGGCTAAAAAAAACAGATCTAAAAGAAATAATTCAAAGTCAAAAAACAAAGTTTATGGAGGATATGCTCAAAACAACGGAACTGTGAATTTTTATGATCCAAATGACAACAGCTCCGAGATGTCGAACTATCAATACGGCGGGAACGCTCGGCATAAAGCGTATAACTCATATCTTGGTAACCGCGAATTTTTCATGTCTCCTTATGAGACTCAAAATTTGGATGAACAACAAGATGAAACACCGTCGGAAGACGACAGCATGTCCAAGATGGAGTTTATAAAAGATTTTGGCGCGGTTGAAAAGACAAAGGGAGAATATCCTATCCATTGCCTGACGATTGCAGGCCAAGTCGAAGGACACAACAATCTTCCGTCGTCGGCAAAAGCGACAAAATATGAACACATAATTCCGCTAATCGTCGAGATCGACGAAGACCCCGAAATCGAGGGACTTCTCGTAGTTCTTAACACGATGGGGGGCGACGTCGAAGCGGGGCTTGCAATAGCCGAGCTTATTGCCGGCATGAAAAAACCGACCGCAACGCTTGTTCTCGGCGGCGGACATTCGATAGGAATTCCGCTTGCTGTGTCCGCTAATCGGTCTTTTATCGTTCCGTCTGCGACAATGACGGTCCACCCCGTTCGCCACAACGGAACGGTTCTCGGCGTTCCGCAAACTATGCTTCATTTTGAAAAGATGCAGGACAGAATAACCAACTTTATAGCCAACCACAGCAACATAAAACCCGACAATTTCGAGAAGCTTCTTTTGAAAACGGGCGAGCTTGTCATGGACGTTGGGACGGTTCTTGACGGAACAAAAGCGGTTAACGTCGGGCTTATCGATGAAATTGGAACGCTTTCGGACGCCATGAAATATCTTTATCGAAGGATAGACCGAAACAGAAAAAAACAAGCACGAAGAAAGGCTTCTAAAAATTCCGGGGTTTAACCTATTAATTGTTATAAAATCGTTTTAAAGCTCGTTTGACCTTGGTTGAAACTAAAGTCATGGTTAAATTAAAAAACAAAAAGATACCGCACACAAACTATATAACGTTTGAGCGGTATCTTTTTTGTGTTTGTATATTGTGCATTTTTTGATTTTGCTTTATAATAGTAAAGTACTAAAAAAAATTTGGAGGAAAACATGGAAAACATCGCAGTCGCTTTATCATTTTTTGTTTATTTCTTGATAGTACTGCTTGTCGGTTTTTTCTTTTTCAAGAGAACCGAAACGCTCTCATACTACATCTTGGGTGAACGCTCCAACAACGCTTGGGTAACCGCCATTTCGGCGCAAGCTTCCGACATGAGCAGTTGGTTGCTCCTAGGGCTTCCCGGCGCGGTATATCTTTCGGGCATGAGCGCAACGTGGATTGCTATTGGCCTTGGTCTTGGAACATACTTGAACTGGTTGTTGGTTGCCAAAAGACTTCGTCAATATTCGTTTATAGCGGGGGACGCGCTAACCCTTCCGGAATTTTTCAGCAATCGTTTTAAAGACGACAAGGGTATACTTAAACTTATCTGTGGCGTTGTTATCTTTGTGTTTATAACGTTGTATCTCGCTTCGGGATTAAACGCCGGCGGAAAACTTTTCACCGTTGTTTTCCCGGGAATGAACTATCAGTTCGCGGTTATATTAAGCCTTATTATCGTAATTATATATACCTTTCTCGGTGGATTTAAAGCGGTCTGTTGGACCGACCTTTTCCAAGGCATTTTGATGCTTTTGGCTATTATTGTAGTTCCGCTTTTTGTTCTTGGGAAGATAGACCCCGTAGCTTCTGCCGAAAATCTTGCGGCGGCAGGCAGCGGATTTTTAAACGTTTTCCAAACGGCTTCGGGTGATTCAATTGATGCTATTTCGGTCATAAGCAACCTTGCTTGGGGGTTAGGTTATCTTGGAATGCCGTATGTAATAATTCGTTTTATGGCGGCAAAAGACGCAAAAACTATTAAGATTTCGCGAAGAATTGCAACCGTTTGGGTAGTTTTAGCTTTGACGTTTGCTTGTTTAATCGGATTGTTCGGCCGCCAATATCTTGGCGACGCTTTGACCGAATCTTCCGCGGTAGCGGAACTTGTTTTTATCGAACTTGCGTTTGACGTTTTCGCGTTTGCTCCGTTTATCGCCGGCATTATTATTTCCGCGGTTCTGGCGGCGATAATGTCAACCGCCGATTCACAACTTATTCTTGTAAGTTCCGCCATCTCAAACGACATATCAAGCGTTGTTTTCAAGAAAAAACTACCCGAAAAAACAAACATCTTAATCGGGCGCGTTTGCATAGTTGTCGTCGGAATAATTGCCGGATTTTTAGCGCTCGACCCAAACAGTTCTATTATGGATCTTGTTAAATATGCGTGGGGCGGTTTTGGCGCATCGTTCGGACCGGTTGTGCTTTTAAGCTTGTTTTGGCGTAGGATGAACTTTGCGGGAGCCGCCGCCGGAATGATAACCGGATTTGCGGTCGACATAGCTTGGGTCAACATCCCGGCACTTGCTAACACGGGGCTTTATGAACTCGTTCCGGCGTTTATCCTTGCAACAATTGCGATAGTTGTCGCTTCGCTCGTAACAAAAGAGCCGTCTAAAGAGATAACGGACGATTTCGACAAGATGGTCGAGGCGAAAGTTTAAAAGTTTAAAATAGTCGGTTTAATCGTAGGGGAGGGTTTTCCCCTACACCAACAAAAAAACTGCTTTGTTTTACCTGAAAAAGAGTATCGCAAAGCAGTTTTTTTCGTAAATATCAAAATATCATTACAACGAGATGATAACATGAGGTTTAATATAATGAAGTTCTGTTTTTAATTAAAAACTATCCAAAATTATATTATAATAAAAACATAAAAAATTTTGAAAGGATAAGCTTCTCACATTCGTATTATACGTGAAAGGCAAAAAAGTCTTTACAAAAATTTACTTTTTCAAAGGAGTTTATCATGAAAAAAATCATTACTTTAGGGCTAACCGCAGCGCTTGTACTATCAATAGGTGGGGCAACAGCTCTTGCGGCGACACCAAGGGGAGGCGCAAATTATACCGACATCGACGGTAACGGAATTTGTGATAACATCGGCTCATATTCAAATTTTATCGATCAAGATGGCGATGGAATTTGTGATAACACAGGGCTAAATACCGAAATGGGCAGAGGTAAAAACGGGGGCCGTTTCGCAGATAACGATGGCGATGGTGTGAACGACAATATCGGCAGCGGAAATGGCGGATATTTCACAGATGACGACGGCGATGGCGAGTGTGATAATATTGGCACAAGACAAGGGCAAGGTAGAAATGCGGGACAAGGCAAAGGCAGAAACAGATAGTTAAGGAGCAATTTATGAGGAATGAGCAGGACTTAAAACTTGCCATAGAGAATTACGCGGATACTGTAAAAAGAATTTGTGTGGTTTATCTTAAAAATACGGCGGATACAGAGGATATTTTTCAAAATGTCTTTATGAAATATTATAAAAGTTCTGCTCATTTTAAAAATGCGGAGCATAAAAAAGCGTGGTTTATTCGTGTGACGATTAACGAGTGTAAAGACTTTCTTAAAAGTTTTTTTCGCAAAAACTCTGTGTCTATCGATGAAATTTCTGAAATGGGGGTTGAAACGGATTTTGACGAAAACAGCTATGTACGAGAATCTGTTCTAAAATTACCCGAAAAGTACAAAATCACAATTTACTTACACTACTTTGAAGGATATTCGGCAGTTGAAATCGGAAAGATTTAAACAAGAACGTTAACACAATCTATACTTTGCTTGCTCGCGGCAGAGAACAGCTCAAAAATGTTTTAGGAGGTAACGAGCATGAGTGGTAAAATTAAAAATGCTTTTTCAAACATTCGTGCTGATGAAAATCTAAAAAGGCGGACTTTTGAAAGCATCATAGCCACAAAAGAAAAAAAGCATATGCCGTTAGGATATAAACTCGCACCTGTTATGGCGGTGTTTGCGGTGTTTACACTGTTCGTCTTTGGAGGTATGTACTTTACCCCTGTTTCTTATATCAGCATCGATATAAACCCCTCAATTGAGCTTTCGGTCAATACTTTTGACAGAGTTATCAGGGCAACCGCCAGCAACAAAGATGGCGAAAAAATAATAAATACCGTAAACCTTAATAATTTAAACTATGTTGAAGCATTAGAAACGCTTGACGATGCGGAAAATTTTATTAATTTTACCGACAGTTATACTGAAATCACAGTTATTTCAGATGATAGCGAGGATATTATTGCGAAGATTGAAAATTGTGATTTTAACAATCAAAATATGTCTTTCCACTCGGGGGATAAGGAGTTAAAACAACAGGCTTTAGAAAATGAAATATCTTTTGGAAAATATCGTGCATATTTAGAGCTTTTAGAAGTAAATCCAAGCATAGAAGTAAAAGATGTTGCTAATTTGCCGATGAGGGCTATTAGAGAGATGATAGAAAATGACGGAATTTTAAATCAAGATATGCTACCTCAAGGCAACGGTAACGGCAATGGCAATCCGAACGGAAATGGCCAAAATCAAGGAAATGGTTTTGGACACCAATATGGTAAAGGCAATTAAATAGAGACTGTTTAAAAATCCGCAACTTTTTATGCCTGTAAAAACATTGTTAACAAAGCAAAAAAATTAGGCAAAAGTCGTTGCACATAATCTCTATTTTCCGTTTAAGGCGTATAAATCTTGATTTTGAACGTGCATGGGTATACAATTATAATAACACTATTAAAGTGTTATTTGGAGTTTAAACTATGTCAAACAACAATCAGCTTAATAAAAACAGCGGTGAGACTTCGTTGGTGAACAACGTGTGCTTTGCATTCCTTGTTAGTGGAGCGTGTGCACAGTCGCTGGGGCCGCTTATTCCGTTTATAAGAGAAAGTTTTGGATTTGGGTATGATGTTTCGGGACTGCTTCTTTCGTTGCATTCAACAGGGAACCTAATAGCGGTGTTGCTAGCCGGTATTCTTCCGGCATTTCTTGGTAGAAGAAAAAGCATCCTTTCAACTTCGGTTTGGATGGCTGTAGCGTTTTTAATTTTCACAATAACCGGCGGTAATGCCGCCCTTATAATGGTTGCTTTTGTTCTTTCGGGAATTGCAAGGGGCGCAAACGCCACATTTGCGAACACAATGATGTCAACGCTTGGCGGAAATCTTGCGGCAAAAGGCTACAATAAGGCGCATGGTTGCTATGCGCTCGGTGCGCTTGTTTCGCCGTTAGTCATCTATTTGGGAGCGACATTTTTCTTAGGGTTCAACTGGAGATTTGTAACGATTTTATTATGCACACTTGCTGTGCTACAGTTTGCTTTATACTGTAAAATGAAGCTTCCTAAAGAAAATAAACCGACCGGTGTCAAAAGTATCGACAGGTCATTTTTTTCTGATAAGCGTTTTTGGTTTGGGACAGCAATGCTTTTCTTTTATATTTCGACCGAATCCGCAATCGCCGGCTGGTTGGTTACATATTTTCAAGATATGAATATTCTAAGCGACGAGATGTCGCAACTTATGAATTCAATCTTTTGGTTTTCTGTGTTTATGGGACGCGTAATCGGCGGGGGAATTATCGGGAAAATTTCTCGCCCAAAACTTTTGGTTATAGACGGAATTGGGCTTTTGTTAAGTTTTTTATTTATGTTGCTTGGTAACTCACCCGTGACGGTCACGGTGGGGCTTGTTGGCGTTGGGCTTTTCCTAGCAACTATCTATCCAACTGCGTTTGCTTTTGGTAGCGAAAGTTTAAGCGGAAATGATTTTGGTTGTAGCGTTATGATTTTTGTAGCAAGTTTCGGAGGTATTATAACTCCGGCCGTTGTCGGACTTGTGGCATCTAGTTCCGGAATTAGTGCGGGTATGTGGCTAATAGCGTTTGTGTTATTCTTGTTTGTATTTGTGATAATTCTAAGCGTTAAAATTAATAAAGACAGCAATTAATTTTAGATTTAAGTTGCTGTGTCTGAGGTGGACACAGCTTTTCATATATCATGCTTGATGTATGTTTTTTACAATATTAATCTGTTATAAATTTAAAGGGCAGCCAAGACGGATAATGTATCCGATTTGACTGCCCTTGATTTGTTTTTGTTCAAAAATTTAAGCGTGTGAAAGTTTACACTGTAAACAGCATAAATTGTGTTTCAAAACATGAATTCACACAGATTGTTTTATCGTGCTGTTTGTGGGGTAAATCTAAATAGCTTGTGCTATTTTATCACGCAAAAATTCCGATGATTTTTTTAGCGTTTGCATATAGTCGGGCTCACCAAGATACCAAAATTCGCCGGTATACATTCGCACACCTTGGTTCCACAATGTTTTTATGCATGAGTTGTATTCGGTGTGTCCGTCTCCAAACGTTCTGTCTCTGTATACGTTGGGGACCGTTTCTTTGATGTGTGCGGCAAATATATGTCCTTTTCCGGTCTCGATATCCTTAATTAAATCGTGACCATGCACAAGTGACGCATTTTTTAAGTTGCCGATGTCGGGATACACCCCAAGGTAGGGGCTTTTAATCGAAGAAACATATTTCATAGATTTTTCTACAGTATCCATAAACGGTGTTTCCATCGTTTCAAACGCAAGGATAACTCCGCTTTTTGCCGCGATTTCACAACTTTTTTCAAGATTTTCCGTAAAGTACCGGGCGGTGGTTGCGTCGCTATCTTCGTAATACACGTCGTATCCTGCGAGCTGTATAATGCGCACACCGATGTCGGACGCTAAATCAACCGCCTTTTTCATTATTTCAAGCGAACGCTCGCGAACCGTTTTTTCATGCGAGCCTAATGGATATTTTCTGTGTCCGCTAAGACACATCGTTTCAATCGGAACTCCGCTTGCGAAAATCTCGGATCGAAGTTCTAAGCGTGTGGCTGTACTCCAATCGAGACGAGATAAACGTTCGTCCGTTTCATCAATGCTTATTTCAAGCCTGTCAAACCCACTTTGTTTTGTGTCGCTCAACATCTGTCCAAACGACAAACCGCCCGGCATTGCTTTTTCATATAATCCAAGTGAATAATTTTTCATCACAAACCCCTAATTTTCAGAAATTTCATAGAGAGCAACTTCATTTATCTCTCTGTTTGCCGATAAAATTCTCAACTTTGAACCATCTTCAATGCATAGCACATTTGCAGAACCAACATTTTCATCGATGATATCAATTTTGTATTGTCCGTCTGCGTAAGACACCATGAAAATATCCATCTTCTCTCTGCGGTGGCCGACAATTGCAACTTTTTTTCCGTTAAAATCGGCAACGCAAAATGCATGTAAGAACGGAAAACTTTCGCTAAATTCAAAGGCCGGCTTATATTCGCCGTCCACTTTTTTATACACCGCTAGTTTGTCTCCGTGGAACGGCGACATAGTTATCATTTCATCGATGCCGTCGCCATCAAAATCCCCCAAGAACATATCACTTGCCCGGGCGTCGAGTATCTTTGTGCATGTCCAGTCATCGTCGCTTTTGGGCGGTTCAACGATATATACGCCGTTTTCCGTTCCGAACAATGCCGATGTGAAATCTTGTTGTTCAAATTTAAAAAAGCCGTGGTTTTTATAAAGTCCGCTTTCAAGCGCCGTTAGTTTAAGTTGGTTATCTTGGTTAAAAGAGCTTAAGTCATACGGAAGCTCGGCAACCCAAAGTCTGCCGGGGCATGTCCAATCGTCCTTAAAAGCCATGTGCGATTTTAACGTTGCAGCAACGAGATATTGTTTTTTGTTTCTTTTTAAAACACCAAACCTGTGGACAAAAGGAAGGTCACACAAAGTTCGCACATTCCACGCGTCGCCCTCTTTTTCCGCGATAACTATCTTTGCGTCTGCTCCGTCGTTTGGTGAATAGCACTTGTGTGTTGCCAAAAATATGCTCTCTTGGTCTAGCGGCTCTATAGTCATGGTGCCTCCGGGAGCGTTCCAAACAGTGTCTTCCACTTCAAGGTCTTTGTTTAAAAGATAGCATTCGTGGCTTTTTTCCGAAGCAACGAGATATTTTTGTTCGCCATTACATTTAATTTTAGATAATGAATAGCATTTTTCAAGATTAACAACCAATTTCTTTGTTATTTTCATATCGTTGATTTTCCCTTTGTTAAGTTGATTTTGTGTGCGCTGTAAAACAGTTTTTTGGCATGACACCTTTGGTTTTTTTTCCAAAAACTAAAACAGCTCAATTAAATCTTACTGACCATAATATGCGTTTGCGCCGTGTTTACGGTTGAAATGTTTATCCATTAAATAGCTGGGCGCCTCTTTTGCGTCACTTTTAATTTGTGTTGTTATTGTTGCCATCTTTGCGAGTTCTTCAAGCACAACAGCGTTGTGAACCGCTTCGTCGGCGTCTTTTCCCCAAGTGAACGGGCCATGATTTGCACAGATAACCCCGGGCGTGTGCGCATAGTTTTTGTTTGAAAACGTTTCAACTATAACTATGCCGGTGTTTTGTTCATATTCGCCTTCAATTTCTTCTTGTGTCAACGAACGTGTGCACGGAACAGAGCCATAGAAATAGTCAGCATGTGTCGTTCCATAACAAGGTATACTTGTCGTGGCTTGTGCCCAAGAAGTTGCGTATGAAGAATGCGTGTGAACAACGCCGCCGATTTCGGGGAAAGCTTTGTATAGCTCTATATGCGTTTTTGTATCGGACGAAGCTTTGAGTTTTCCGTCCACAACGTTGCCGTCAAAATCAACGACAACCATGTCGTCAACAGTCATTTCCGCATAGCTAACTCCGCTCGGTTTTATAACTATAAGATTTTTTTCTCGGCAAATTCCGCTAACGTTTCCCCAAGTGTACGTAACGAGATTTCGGTTGTTAAGTTCTAAATTAGCTTCAAATACTTGTTTTTTAAGTTCATTTAACATTTTATTTTGAAATTCCTTTTTGTTTTTAATTATCGAACAAACGGCGTATCAAAACAAGATACGCCGTTTCAAATATTACAGAATCGAACGGAACGGGCTGTTCGGTTCTTCTATAAAGCAATCGCTAAAGCCTCTATCGTGGTGATAGCGTTTTTTGTTTTTGTCTTGCGGATAAACATATTTGCCGCCAACTTCCCAAAGGAACAAACGGAATTGATAGTCGAGTCTGTCTTTTCTCAAGTTGTAAAGAACTTCAATTTCGGTTGGGTCTGCCGCAAAGTTAGACCACACGTCATAGTGAATTGGAATTACAACATCTGTTCTCAACGCTTCCGCCATTCTAAGGATATCAACCGATGTCATTTTGTCTGCAACACCAACGGGGTTTTCGCCAAACGAACCAAACGAAACATCAATTTCGTGATCTTTTCCGTGTTTTGCAAAGTATATCGAATAGTGGCTGTCACCGCTGTGATAGATGTTTCCGCCCGTAGTTTTGATGAGATAGTTAACCGCTTTTTCGTCCATGTCGTTGGGGCAGGTGTTTGTGATATCTTGATATCCGTCCGTTGTAACAAGGCAGGTTCTGTCGAACGAATCAAGAGCAACGATCTCGATATCTTTAACTTTAACAACATCGCCCGGTTTAACCGTGATGCATCTGTCTGCGGGAACTCCCCAGCTTTGCCACAATTCAACCGATTTAACAGGTCCTATGAACGGGATATCTTTATCCAAGTTTTTAAGGACGTGCGACGCAAGATATGGATCCATGTGGTCTTGGTGGTAGTGTGTCGCAAGAACTGCATCAAGTTTTGTAATCGCGAACGGATCCAAAACATGGGGGATAGCTCTAAGGTTTGGTTGAAGCATACGCCCACCACACATGTTTGCCATTTGGTGTCCTTTTGCCATCAATTTATTTTTGCTTGAACGTTTTCCGTTTCCTGCCCAAAAATCTATCGAGATGTTGCAATCACCCTCTGTTTTAACCCAAAGGCCGGTGCAACCAAGCCACCACATTGCAACATTGCCGGGAGCTACAATCTCTTCGTCGATTTCTTCGTTGAGCCATGTGCCCCATTCTGGGAATGCGCCCATTATCCAAGATTCGCGTGTTATATCGTCTACTTTACTCATAATTACCTCTTGTATTTATTAAATTATTTAAAATCGTTGGCAAGAACTTCACGAATTATCTCGACAGCTCGTGCCAATTTTTTTCTGTTTCCATAAAGCGCATATACGTCTCTGCAGATAATTTCAAGGTTACAACCTTCTGCCGCCAATACGCTTTTTCTTATGTGTTCGCGGTATGCTTGTTCGTCCAATTCACCCTGCAAGGCTATGTAGTTGGGACTGGGTTTTTTAGAATAGATTATTTTGGTGGGTCGCAGATAGTCTCCCATTAGCTGGTCGTCTGCCCAATCCGAAATAGATAACTTTTTCAAGTTTGGAATTGTCGAAAGATACTTTTCCCAGAAAGGATTTGCCGGTTCACAACAACCATAATATACCTGTCCAAATTCTTTTGCAAGCCTTTGATAGTATGGGAAGAAAAATTCACCGTACATTTCGGGGGATATCGAGACCGTTTCTTGCGAGTTGATGTTAAGCCAAAGATCTTTTGTCGTTATCTTTCCGGTTTTTGCATACCCTTCGCTCGGCAGGTTTTTGGTGAAACCATAGCTTCCCGAACCTGCGTAGTCGTTTCCGTTATTTAAGCACAAAAGCTCTTCTTTTTCCATCCAACGATACGTTGCAATCGCATCTTCCGTTAGAATGTCATACAGCTTGTGGAACTCATCGGGATAGTCATATGGAGCAAACATCATCGCTTCCATTCCCATGAGATACACAACTTTTTTTGAAGGGCTTGCGTACCAGTTGAAAAAACCGATGTCGTTTTTAATTCTAACAGGGAGAATATCGCCCAAAATTTCCAAAACAGCGTCGCGTTTGGCAAGCGTTGCGGATTTGTCGGCAGAACGAACCGTTTCGCCAATTTTATTAATATCTTCGCCAAGGTCTTCAAGATGGTGGATAGTTTCGTATCCAACCGTTTTCCCGTGGCTATCCACAATCCTTTTTTCGCCAAGGTCAAGGTTTAATGTTCTAACCGACATGTCCCAATATATTGTTACATAGTCGGGAACAACCTTGTCATCTTTGATAAATGTCGCATTCACAATGCTTCTTTGAAGCTCAAGTTCTATTTCTCGTGCAAAAGGCGAGGTGCAAGTAAGGTCGTATAGGTCGTCTTCACAATAACGCGTTTCCATAACTACCATGGGGTAACGCTCGATAAAATCATTGTGGGCATACCATCTTTTGATTTTATCTTTGTTTTCTTCCGTTTGTGAAAGTTCTTTTTGTTTAAGTGCTAACCCTCTTAGATACTCTCTTTCAGCAGGAGTTATTGAAAAATTCATTCTATTCATCTCCTAATTTACGCTTTAGATTTCTTTTTGAAAATACTAAGTCCGCTTTTGCGTTTTAGGCCACTCATTTTGTAGCTTGAATACATATCGGCAGCAACTGCAAAGATGATGATAACGCCTTTAATCAATGTATGATAGATAGCATCAACACCGATAAGTTGCAAGCCGTTGTTTAACATGCCGATAAGAAGAGAGCCAAAGATAGCCCCTTGCAACGTTCCGGCACCACCGCGCAAACTTACACCGCCGACAACGATAGCCGCAAGAACATCGTTTTCATAGCCTTCTGCCGCATACGACAACGCTTGTTGGTTCATGCTTGAAAGCACGATACCCGCAATCGCAGCCATAAGCCCCGACATCATGTATGCTGTTATTATTACGAATTTAACGTTTATGCCCGAAAGTTTAGACGATTCTTTGTTTCCGCCAACTGAATATAATTTTCTACCGTATACAGTGTGGTTAAGTATAAAATAACTTACAAGGAAACAGACGCCCAAAACATATACAGGGATTGGAATTTCAAAAAGTCTTTTGGAACCTATGCTTGTGAAAAGGTCGGGTTCCATGACGATGATAAGTTGTTTTCCTGTTACTATCTGTACAAGGCCGTATATAACTTGTGAAGTTGCGAGCGTCAAAAGGAACGCGGGAATTTCAAACTTTGCTACGATAATTCCGTGAACTATTCCACACAACATTCCAACACCGATACCGGCAAGAACACCCAAAATAACTGCTGTGTTGGAGTGGCCGTTGTCAACAATTATCATGCAACAAACAGCTCCGCTGAAAGCGGCAACCGCGCCAACCGTTCTGTCTATTCCACCTAAAAGAACGGGGAACGTCGCTCCGCAAATCATAAGCCCGTATAGCGACATGGAATATAAAATGCTTCTAAAGTTGTTTGCGGTGAAAAACAGTCCCGGAAGAGCAACAGCAAAGAACAGACACAACACTCCTAATATTATCAGTTGCCTGAAACGGAATATCGTTTGACGAATTTTTGTTGATTTATCCATACTATTTCACCTCCGTAACATTGTTTTCGGGCATCATTCCGGACGCCGCCATAAGTAGATCTTCTTGTGTTACAACACCATTGTCAAACTCGTGGACAATGCCGCCGTCCTTCATGATGATAATTCTTGTTGCAACTCTAAGCACCTCGGCTATATCCGAACTTACGAGGAGAACCGCAACGCCATCTTTGGCAAGTTGTTCTATAAAGTTATATATTTCATCCTTTGCGCCAACGTCGATTCCAACGGTTGGCTCGTCTATAAGTATGACGCTTAAGTCCCTTGTCAACCATTTGCCCAAAACAATTTTTTGTTGGTTTCCGCCTGAAAGCCTACCAACAGGAACCGAGGGATTAGCGGGCCTTAGGTCAACCAGTTTAACGACTTGGTCGCCAAATTGATTTTCAGCTTTTGTATTAACAACAGCCGCCTTGCTGAGTTTGTCATAGTTCGTTATCGCAACATTTTTTGTTCCGGACAACAAAGGCGCAAAACCTTGGGTTCTTCTATCTTCCGGAATTAGTCCCATTCCAAGCTTAATCGCTTGTGAAACGGACGACGATTTGTATGGTTTTCCTTTAAACAGAACTTCGCCGCTGTCGATTGGGTCAGCCCCGAAAATGCTACGCAAAACTTCCGTTCTTCCGGAACCGACAAGTCCCGATAAAACAACAACTTCGCCCGAATTAACTTGGAAAGTTACATCTTCAAAAGAACCAAGATGTGTTAGATTTTTTATATCAAGAACCGTTTCGGAATCTTTTTTGCAAAGGTCTCTTGATGCAGTCGCTTCGCTAAGTTCTTTACCTATCATCATTTTAATGATTTCGGCGGGAACGATGTCTTCTTTTTGAACAACTCCAACAAGACTTCCGTCGCGAAGAACGGTTATTCTGTCCGAAAGCTGGAAAACTTCCTCCAACCTGTGCGAGATGTAAAGAATGCTAACGCCTCTTTCGCGAAGTTGGTTGATGATGCTGAAAAGCATTTCGGATTCTTTTTGGCTGAGCGACGCAGTCGGTTCGTCCATTATTATCAACGAAGCGTCGGTTGAAAGAGCTTTCAATATCTCAACCATCTGCATTTGTGCAACGCTGAGCGTTTCCACAATGTCTTTCGATTTAAGAGGGAAATCAAATTTCTTTATCAAATCATCAACAATGGTGTTCATTGCTTTTTTTGAAAGAAATCCGAGTTTTCTTTTTTCTTTTCCAAGCATGATGTTTTGCGCTACCGAGAGCGTCGGAACCAAACTCAGTTCTTGGAATATACAAGCGATTCCAAGTTTCATTGCGTCTTCTTGCGAATTTATGTTGACGGATTTTCCGTTATAGATAATTTCGCCTTCGTCTTTTGGGTAAACCCCCATCAAGACTTTAATAAGAGTGGATTTTCCGGCTCCGTTTTCGCCAAGAAGCGAATGTACCTCGCCTTTGCGTATACTGAAATCAACCTGTTTAAGTGCGTATACATGTGCAAAACGCTTGGCGATTGCTTTCATTTCAACTAAATTTTCTTTTATACTCATTTTGCAGCCACCTTTACCTTTTCACGTGCAACAACTGCCGATTTTGACGTTCTGTTTTGCATAAATTGGTTGTAAGCGGCGTCAAAAATTAGCATAACTACTATTATCGAGCCGGTCAGAACTGTTTGAGCTTCGGTTGAAAAGTTGAATTTTAAAACGCCGTTTTCAAGAACGCTTAGGAACAAAACGCCGATAACGGTTCCCAAAACGTCGCCACGACCGCCCGAAAAAGCACAGCCGCCGATAACGGTTGCGGATATCGCCTTAAATTCAAGGCCGAGGCCGC
>CAYJJR010000035.1:0-20983 GCA_964370565.1 uncultured Oscillospiraceae bacterium
AACCGCGTTGGTTTATTTTATCCTGTCGTTTATGTTGTCGCTTTTGTTGTCGGTTGTGCTTTCTAAAATAAAGTTTATAAAAAAATATGTAATTGTTTCAAAGTAATATAAGACAACACGAGGTTAAAAAGTTGCAAGACAAAGTATACTATCTCGAAACTGGTTCAACCGACGCCGCATACAACTTAGCGTTTGAACAGTTTGTTCTCGAAAACAAAAAACAACAAAGATACTTAATGCTTTGGCAAAATGAAAACACCGTTGTAGTGGGTCAAAACCAAAACGCCGAAGCCGAGATAAACCGCCGATTTGTTGACGACCACAAAATAACGGTGGTTCGGCGCATGACTGGCGGCGGAGCGGTCTACCACGATTTGGGAAACCTTAACTATTCGTTTATAACCGATTTTGTGTCACCCGAACAAAATTCCTTCGAGAGGTTTACCGCGCCAATTGTACAAGCGCTTAAAAATCTTGGGCTTTGCGCAAAAACTTCGGGGCGAAACGACATATTAATAGACGATCTAAAAGTTTCGGGCACAGCGCAAAGGATACATAAAAATCGCGTGCTTTTTCACGGAACACTTTTGTTTAACGCAAACCGTTCGATGATATCGGGCGCGCTTAACGCGGACCCGTTGAAGTTTAAAGCAAAGGCGGGGATAAGCTCGGTTAAAAGCCGCGTCGGAAACATCAAGGATTTTTTGCAAAACGACATGGAGCTTTTAGATTTTTGGGAATATCTCAAAACGACGCTTGCCGGAAACGGGTTTGAAAAAAGCGAACTAGACGAAAGCGAACTTTTTGAAATCGAAAAACTCGCCGACGCAAAATACAGGACATATGAATGGAACTTTGGGAAATCCCCGAAATATAATATACAAAACAAAAACAAGTTCGACGGCGGAATAATCGAGACGATAATCGATGTTGAAAACGGCGCCGTTAAAGACATTGTTTTTTTTGGCGACTTTCTTTCGCTTCGCGCGCTCGACGAGATTAAACACGCTGTAATAAACACGCCGTTTGACAAAACCGAAATCGAAAGCGTCTTGTCTCGATTTAAACTAGAGGAATATTTCGGAACGATTACAAAGCAGGAAATTTTGCAAACGATTTTCTATTAACCAAAACAGCTTATGTTAAAAGACGCTCGCCCAAACGCGCCGAGCCTGTTGCGTTTCGGGTAGCAAAATAAACAGATAAACTAAAATTAACCAAAATTAATAATTTTTTTCACGAATTTTCTTTTGTACAAGAAAACATGAAAAAAATTATTTTTTTTTTGAGAAAAAAATTTTCAGAAAATGAAAATAAAAAAAATTTAAAATATATTTCAAAAAAAATTAAAATATATTCGTCATTAATTACAAAGTTATTCTTGAAATTTTAGTTATATTTAACTTAATAATCTCAAAAATGAGATTATTGAACGGTTAGTTGTGGCAAATATGAAACATCGCACTATATATTGTGGGATAACATAAAAGTGGCGACATCGAACAAAAAGCGAATTGTATTCGCCAATGCGCATAGTTTGCAAAATGTGAATTTTGAAGAGAAAATCTTAAGAAAATCATGAAACTTTGCAATTTGAACCAAAAATAAACAGACGAATTTGCTTATATTGTTTGGGTTTTTTGTATCAAATTTGCAAACAATTATAAATTATAGTCATTGTGTCGATTAATAAGAATTAAATTTATGCAAAATTACCACAAAAATTTAAGCGATTTTAATTGTTAAAAAAATAACAAAATTATCGCATATTCTCGAAATTATTTTTGCTTTTCAATATTTTTTTTGCAAAAAACTATTGCAATTTGCTGTTGCATATTGTAAAATAGATAAAAGTCTGATATAAACAGTCAAGCAATATCGTCGTCGACAATGATTTGGCACACAAAATTGTCGATGTGTTAAAGCGTATTAACGCAGGCGAAAATTAAGTTCGCCAGGACAGTTTGCATATTTTTAAAATGTGCGAACTTGAAAACATGCAATTGATATATATTAGAGAAAAATAACTAATTCTTAATGAGGTGAAGGAAAATGTTGAACAAAGCAAAAGGAAAGGAAAAATCAACAAACGACGTAATGGGTAGGATGGTGAACAAAACAATTTCGCTTGCGCTGGTGATGATGCTTATTGTGTCGTTGTTCAGCGGCTTGACGTTTGCGAGCGGGGCAACCCCGGAAGCGCTTCTTGTTGGTGGAACAGGAACCAACGGCGCAAGCGCGGCCAACTATGCGTCCTATGTAGATGCTAGCGGAATGATGGTTTATTCCGAATCTGCGATAAAACAGACAGACACTAAATATACTACTAATATGGGGAGCAATCTTTCTTCTTCTATTAGTGCCGTTTTATCGCCTTATAGATATGCTATAGAAGCAAATAAAGAATATACAATTAAAGTTGATGTTTCGGCGGCAATTGCTAAAGGCTATGCGTATGCCGGCATTGGATATAGTTCAAACTGGGATAACGAATCCTCGCGTAACAACTGGGGTGTTTCTACAGGTAGCCCACTTGGTATGATAGATTTTACAGCTCTAGACGGAGATGGCCTTTTCGAGATTACTGGTGCAAGCGTTTCGGGCAATACCTTAACTGCTACGATCAAAACAACAGCAGGTTTTGACTATAAACACGCTTCCTCCGGTTGGTTTCATATAAAATGGACAACAGATGCAACTAGCAATCAGTTAGTTAACCCTGTTGATTACACCTATGGTGTGGTTTCGGTTGTTGGTGCTATTGGTGACACAGCTTCAAGAGGTTCTGTTCCGGCCGTAATTGACGAGGATGACACGACGACCGGCGCAGCTACTTTAACTCCGGGAGACGTTTCGGCAACAAAAGATGCAGATTGGACCAATTATGACGACAGAGAAGCCGAAATTTTCTTTGAATTTAGTGGCGTTCCGATCTCTAGCGATTCCGATATAATTATAATATTAGATAAATCGGGAAGCATGATAGAAGCAAGTCGTTGGGTTCCGGCAAAAAAAGCCGCAATAGAGTTGATTGAAACACTTTTGGATAAAAGTTCTTTAGAGCATAGAGTTGCGTTAATTCCGTTTTCCGACAACGTTGAGAACACTATAGGTTTTCAAACGGAATCAACCGCAGTTACTAGCATATTGAATAACATGTCCGGATTGAGATCGGAAGATGTAAACGGCAACACAGACTATGCTTTGCCGTTGCAACAAGCTATTGGATACGCCGCTCAACGCACAGAACAAGAACAAAAAAGGCAGCTTCACGTTATCTTCATTTCAGACGGAGCTCCGTCACGTGGTGAAAGCGGAGCAACACAAGTCGACGAACTAAAGAAAATGGGTGCAACTGTTCACCCGATTGGAATTCAAATGAGTGCAAGTACAGCGGCGCTTAATTATTTGGCTTCGCCCGGTATCAGCGTTGAATTTGTTCAAGACGCAACACTTGAACAAGACTTGAAAGATGTTCTTGATAAAATAAGTAAAGAGATTGATGTGTTTGGAACAGATGCCATTCTCACCGACACGATTTCAGAGTATTTCTACCTTGATACCAGCAAAAATATTGAAGTGGTAGAGGTTGATAAAGGCGGCAACGAAACCTCTATAATAAATAGTGTTACTGTTAAAATAAACGGGACAGAGATTACTAATGGCGACATACCCGATACGCTTAAAGATACATCAAAACCTGTAATAACAGTGGAACTTGGCAGTTTAACCGATACAGTTAAAAAGGTAACGATACCGGTTGTTCTAAAAGATGATTATAAAAATGCCGATAATAAAGAGTACCCAACAAACGATGGTTCGGCAACGCTTACATACGAAAAACCGAGCGGTGAAGACGGAAACAAAGGAATGTTTCCCCCCATTCTCCCTGTCGATTCGGGAAGTATTGAAGTTAAATATTATAGAGTTGCTCCGAATAAAGACGAGAATGATAACTACGTTTACCTAAATAACGCCGGACAAGCAACAATTGACAAAAATGCCGCAGAGATGCATGAATATGTTAACAAAAACCTTGCAACCGGTGCAGACAAGACATACACCATTAATGCAGACCTTGATGCGGCAGATAAAGGAAACAAATTTGTCAATTACCAATTGTTTACCGGCACAAGTGCATCTCAAACAGTAACGCTAGCAAATGACGGACAAAAAGAAGATGTTGAGTTTTATGTAGTTCAAAACGCTGTGCTTTATGTTGCTTCGGCAGAAGGTTATAAAGGTTATTTTGATGACGCTTCGCATAATGCAGTTAACAGCATAGTTGTTAAAGACCAATACGGAAAAGTATATGGAGATAATACGTGGGAGCTTGAATACAGCACCAGCTCAAACGGAGTATACACATCAAACATACCTACCGTTGAAAGCGCCGGAACAACAGAAGTTTGGGTGCGCTTGAAAGGCACAGCTACCGCAGTTAAAGTTACGGCTGAGGTTTTGAAACTTCCGATAACGTTAACAGCAGGAAACTACACAAAAGCTTCCGGCGCGGCAGATCCGACCTTTAGTGAAGGCACCGTTACTTTAGGAACGCTTGACCAAACTATAAGCAACGCGGATACACCGGAAGAAAGAACGGCTTTGGAAACCCTTGCGCTAGGACAAATTCAACATGAACTTAAATCAAACACCGGTATATTTGGCGAGGCTAAAGGCGCGAAAACAAGCGATAGCCCCGTAACATATCAAATTGATATAGTTCGAGATAATAGCCAGGTTTATAACAACTATGAGGTGACAGAAGTTTCAGGACAGTTGATTGAAAATACCTCCGGCCTGACAATAGAAGGCAAAGGTATAGAAGTTTTCTACACAGGACGTCCGCATGAAGCTTTAAGCTCGACTGACCCAACTAACCCCAACGGCCCGAAATTTATCATTGAACTGGGCGGAGACCCAATCACAGATTTAACTGGATATACAGTAACGTTCAGCATCGACGGCGGAGAGTTTTCGACATCGCTTCCGACAATGACCAGCGTTAAACGCGACGCAAACGGAAACGTAATAAGCTATCCTGTCACGATAAAAGTCTATCACCCGACCCACGGAACGGCGACAACCACAGTTCAATCAACCGTTAAACCGGTAGATGTTACAATAACAATTGGAAGCTTCGAGAAGTCCGAAGGCGAAGAGGACCCGGAATTTAGCGCAAGTCAAAATGGGGACAGCAACCTTGCAGTTGCTTTAGAAAACGAAACAAATATGTTTACATATGACCTATCTCGTGCTGATTTGAGTGAGGCTCAAGGAACTTACCCGATAACAGCAACACTCACTAATGACAACTCGAACTATAACATTACGTTTGTTCCCGGAAAACTTGTTATTAATGCAGTTGTAGTAACCCTTCCACCGGTAACCCCTCCAGTAACCCCTCCGGTAACAATTCCAGTAACACCACCGGTAACACCGATAACTCCAACAACACCGGTAACTCCGTTCACTCCTCCGGTAGTAACTCCTCCGGCTCCGGTAGCTCCGGTTACACCGGTAGTAACTCCTCCCGAAGACCCGTTTAACCCCGATCTTCCTGGAGAACCCGAAGAACAAGAAACCACAATAATCGACGACACCAACGTACCGTTCGCGGCGAATGACATGTTTAATGCGGCGGCTTGGAGTTTGTTCGACCTGTTGATGACACTCTTGACTCTCGTCGGAATAATTGTATACGGCATTCGCACAGGCAGAAAAGTTAAACAAGAACGCGAAGAGGAATACGAAAAATACAGCACCGAACCTGCGGCACAAACCGAACAGGACGATGAACAACAAGAGGAAAAAGGCAAAAAGAGAAAACTCGTTATGTTGGGAGTTGGACTTGCGTTTGCAGTTAACTTAATCTTGTTCATCCTTACACAAGACATGCGTCTACCGATGACATTCTTCGACGGATACAGCATAATCTTCGCGGCGGTCGCGATAATCCAAATTGTCATGCAGTTTATTCGAAAGAAAAAGAAAAACGATGACGACGACCAAAACGAACAACAAGATGACGGAAGAATGATCTATAAAAAAGCATAGTTAAAACAAATGCAAAGCATTAAAGCAAAGCATTAAAAAAAAGCCCTTCGGGGCTTTTTTTGTTGTAGTTTTTGTATATATCTAACCAAAATTGGTTTCGATGTTGAAAACTAGATTTTGTTTTTGTCGCTTTTGATAAGATGTTGAAATTCGCGGTGGATTTGATCGTAGACCTCAACTACCGGGTTTGATTTTTGCTCAAGTTGTTGTTGTAGTTCGTCCCTGTTTTGAATAACTATCTGTACAAGGCTATCGTCGATTAAAAACTGTCGCGACATATCTTCAAGAATTGTTATAGTCTTGTCCCAACCATAGGCGGTTTTATAGCTTCTGTTGCCAAGCAACGCGCTTACTATGTCCGCGACTGCTATTATACGCATAGGCATGGAAAGTTGTTCGTCGTTTAAACCATTAGGGTATCCCGTTCCGTTTAACTTTTCGTGGTGTGCCGCCGCATAGTCTATGATGGTTGGCTCAAAAATCCCGACAAGCATTGTGCGCGTTAGTTGCGCGTGGCTGCGCATAATGTCCATCTCGTCTTTTTTAAGCTTGTCTTTGCTTTCCAAGATATGTTCCGGAATGGCTATCTTTCCGATGTCGTGTACAAGAGAGCCGTAGTATATTCTTTCGATCTCACGGCTGCTAAACCCGAGATGTTGCGCCAGAAAAACCGCCACAGTCGTTGTGTTAACCGAATGAACCATCGTTGTGTTGCTCTTGAAATCCATCGAATAGATTATCATCTCAAGATAGCTGTCGATTTCTTCGCCCGATAGGTTCAAAGCTTTCGATTTTTCGCGCGCCCAACTTTCGACACAGAACGGAAAATCATCAAACAAGTTCTCGTCAACCGCTTGGCTTAAAGCGTCGGTAAAGTTTTGGTCGAAATAGCCGGTGCCCATGACGTTTTTAATTAACTGTTCGCCTTTAAAACCGCCCAAAATTCCTATGTCGGCTCTGTCGGCTATGTGTATAAGTTGGGCATATGTTGCGATAGTTGGGTCAACGTTTCGCAAAATTTCGAGCGGAGCGTGGTGGTATAATATCGCTTTAGCGTGTTCGGCAAGTGGCGAGAGATATTTTAAAAACAGATAGCCATAGATCGAATGTGCATCGACATCGACCGTCTCGAACGTTACCATTCGGTCGATCTCTTCGGTTTTGTATGCTCCGATATCGTGGAACAACGAGAGAAGAAAAATTTTCTCCTCGTCAAGTTCAATGTTAAGTTTTGAATATATCTGTTGCGCAATAAAAGCTACCCTTGTTCCGTGGTCCATTAGACGCGTGTCGTAACATTTAAAGGCATGGGAACAAAGAAGCACAATTTCATGGTTAGCGATAATAGAAGGCATGAGAACAACCTCGAATCAGATATATTTTGTATTTAATTCAATTCTATATTAAAAGTATTCAATAGTCAACGGGAATTAATTCGTAATTCGTAATGCGTAATTCGTAATTATGGTTCGTCGGAACGACGAATTAGCGCCACTTCGGGCGGTATTTATATAGTTAACTATCAACTATAATAACTCCACATATTTTGTATGTAGCTAAGTTAGTTAAAATTTAATTCATAAATTAATGTATATTTTTTTAAGTATGTTTAAAGTTATAGATATATGCTTATGCCATAACAAATGAAATTAACTGTTTTTTAAAACAAGGAGAAATATTATGGACTATTACAATTATAATGAACAAAACCACACACCACAACAGATCGAACAGGTAAACGCCGAACCGGTGGACCCCCCCGAGTTTAGGCAACCGCCGATTAAAAAGAAAAAACCAAAAAAGTTTTTCAAAAAATTCATGGCGGTTGTGCTTGTCGCGTTAATAGGAACATCAAGCGGATTTTTGGGAAGCTATCTATATGACGAGATAGGCAATGAAGGCTTTTCGTTCACCGTTTCGTCCCCCGACACGCCATCCCCCGAAACAAATATGCCAACCCAACCGCAACAAGACACGGTGTCGCAACTGTCGGTGGCATCTCTAGTTGAGATAACGCAACCTTCGGTGGTCGAGATAACAACCGAGATAGTGCAACAAAGTTTCTTTAGCCAATCGGTGGTGGGACAAGGCGCGGGTAGCGGCGTTATAATAAGCGAAGACGGTTACATCGTGACAAACTACCACGTAATCGAGGACGCGTCAGCCGTGACGGTCAAAACGATAAGCGGCGAACAATACGAAGCAAAGCTTGTCGGAAGCGACAAAGAAACAGACCTTGCGGTTCTTAAAGTTGAAGCAGACGGAATGTATGCCGCGACGGTTGGATCTTCCTCTGACCTTGCAATTGGCGACTATGTAATGGCGATAGGCAACCCGTTAGGCGAGTTTGGCGGAACCGTTTCGGACGGTATAGTGAGCGCTCTTTCGCGTGAACTTACTATCGAGGGCGAAACTATGACGCTTTTGCAAACCAACGCGGCGATTAACCCCGGAAACTCGGGCGGCGGACTTTTTAACGAACACGGCGAACTCATAGGAATTGTAAACGCTAAATCGGCAGGCGTCGAGATTGAGGGAATTGGTTTTGCTATTCCTATTGATATAGCGACAGAAGTAATCGAAGACCTAATCGATGTCGGATATGTTCAAGGCAGGTTCACGTTGGGTGTCGGTTTGATAGAGGTTCTAGACGAGCAGACCGCCGAGATGTATAGATTGAATTCGCTTGGTGTATACGTTCAAAGCATGACCGAGGGCGGAAACGCACACCTTGCCGGAATACAAGTTGGCGACAGGTTTGTCGAGTTTAACGGCGTTGAAATCGAAACCTATGACGACCTTAAAACCGAAATCGAAAAACTTGAAGCCGGGCAAACGGTAGATGTCGTGGTTGAGCGCAACGGCGAGAACGTTTTAATAAGCATGGATTTGCATGAAACCTCGAGCACAAACGTCCAACAAGCAAGAAACTAAAAGCTAATTATACTGTTTAGCAACTCCGCCGAAAGGCGGAGTTGCTTTGTGTTTCTTGACAAACTAAACCGAGAAATATTGTGTAACTTTTCGACTTTCTTACATAGTTGTCTGTTTAAACTTGATTTATTACAAAAATTTGTATGACATTGCTAGAATTTTCACATAAACTTTTATGTGATTAAAGCGCAAAATGCGTTGACATCAAAAAAATAGTACGCTATAATTTTGATGTAATTTTTTGAAAAACCAACACTACAGATGACTATAAATGGCTGTAAAGGAGTGCTGTTGCGCACGGGTCAAAAGGACGGGTTCTTTTGGCTTTAATTTTTTTTCAAGCCTTAGCAGAACGACGTCCGAATTGAACGGGCGTTATTTTTTTTGTGTAAACATATAGTCAAACAAAGCGTGACCGGAAGTGTTTGAGAGAGTTCATCTTTGGCGAGCTTATACAAAAAATATGTTTGGTGATTTCAAAGTTATAAACTTGTGTGTGAAATTCAAAATTTTTAGGAGATAGTTTTCATGAACAAAAAAACAACGGCTTCGGTATTTGAACTTCAAGGCATCCCCCCGATAAAACAAGTTGTTCCGCTAGGGCTTCAACATGTAGTCGCGGCGGTTGTCGGAATTATAACCCCCGCTATTTTGGTTGGTGGGGTGACAGGCTTGTCCTCTTCCGACACAACTTTGCTTATACAAATTTCGCTTATAGTAACCGCGATAGCAACGCTTATCCAAACTTACACAATAGGCGGAAGACTAGGCTCGGGCCTTCCCGTAATAATGGGGATTAGCTTTGCATATGTCCCAACGCTTTTGGCTATTGGCGGACAGTTTAACCTTCCAACAATCCTCGGCGCAGAGATAGTCGGCGGAGTTGTTGCGATAGTTTTTGGTATCTTTGTAAAACAAATACGCGTCTTGTTTCCGCCTCTTGTGACCGGAACGGTTATTTTTACGATTGGGCTTTCATTGTATCCAACCGCAATTCGATATATGGCGGGGGGAGCCGCTGCCGGAGAGCAGTTTGGCTCTGCCGATAACTGGATTGTTGCGATTGTAACATTGTTGGTTGTTATAATACTTGGTAACTTCACTAAAGGTATCTATAAACTGGGTTCTCTTCTTTTCGGAATGGCGGCGGGATACGTAGTAGCGCTTTTTATGGGAATGGTTGATTTCTCAAGCGTTTCGGCGGCAGGTTGGTTGCTTGTTCCGCAACCGCTACATTTTGGAATTGAGTTTAACGTTTCCGCTTGTATATCGCTCGGGATAGTCTACATAATAAACGGTGTTCAAACGATAGGAGACCTGTCCGCAACAACTAGCGGAGGTTTAAGCAGAATGCCAACCGACAAGGAACTGTCGGGCGGAATTTTGGCACAAGGCGCGGTTAGTTTGGTCGGCGCGCTTTTCGGTGGGCTTCCAACCGCAAGCTTTAGCCAAAACGTTGGAATCGTTACGATAAACAAAGTAGTAAACAGATTTGTGTTTGCGTTTGCGTCTTTTGTTTTGCTGGGCGCCGGATTAATTCCAAAATTCGCGGCTATCTTGACAACTATCCCCCAAGCCGTCATTGGCGGCGCTACCGTTTCGGTGTTTGCAACGATAACGATGACGGGGGTTCGCATGATAACCTCCGAAACGTTCACGCAAAGAAACTCGACGATTGTCGGGCTTTCGGTTGCTCTTGGCATAGGGGTTTCACAGGTTGCGGGTTCGCTCCAAGGTCCGGGGCTTCCGACATGGGTCTACACGATTTTTGGAACATCTCCCGTTGTTGTCGCGGCAATAGTCGCGGTTATTCTTAACCTAACGTTACCAAAAAGCGAAGCAGCACAAACAAAGGATAAAACAGACGCCGAGAGTTAAACGTATCCGACTATACAAAGTCAACAAATATCTGCTTGTTAATTCTACTAAATATTAATCGCACATTTCATAAATTTTATTGACAAACAAAACTTATTGCGTTATAATTTCCTCGAGTTAGTAAATTTTGGTCTATTTTATACGAAAAAATAAATATAACGAATGACTGCAAGGGAGTGCTTTCGCGCACGGGTCAAAGGGCTTGTTCTTTTGGCGGCAGACATCAATATCAAAACAAAAGACGTTGCCCAAGGTTGTTTGGGTGACGTTATTTTTTTATTAAAAAATCTATTTTATTCTATCAAACCAAAAATAAATTCAAGCTTAAGGGGGATTTTAACTATGCTACTTATCGGAAACGGAAAACTCATAAGCCGCGACGAACAACAGACATATTTTGAAAACGGAGCCGTTTTGTGTGACGGCGGGGTGATTAAAGAAATCGGGGATTTTGATACGCTGAAATCAAAATATAAAGATGCCGAGTTTGTCGACGCAAAAGGCGGCGTTATAATGCCGGGGCTTATCAACGCCCACGCTCATATATATTCCGGCCTTGCGCGAGGACTTGCAATCCCGGGGCATAACCCTACTAATTTTTATGAAGTGCTCGACGGTATGTGGTGGAAAATAGACCGCAACTTGACGCTCGACGGAACAAAAGCTTCGGCATACGCTACCGTGCTTGATTGTATACGAAACGGCGTTACAACTATATTCGATCACCACGCTTCGTTCGGCGAGATTTCGGGGTCGTTGTTTGCGATTAAAGATGTTTGCAAAGAGATAGGAATTAGAGCAAACCTTTGCTACGAAGTGTCCGACCGCGACGGCGAACAAAAAAGCAAACAAAGTATCAAAGAAAACGCAGAGTTTATAAAATGGTGTGCGGACCAAGACGACGACATGATAAAAGCTATGTTTGGCGGACACGCGTTGTTTACAATTTCGGACAAGACGTTTGAAAGCATGGTTGCAGAGAATAACGGCATGACAGGTTTTCATATCCACGTGTCAGAAGGATTAAACGACGTTTACGACAGTTTGAACAACTACGGAACGCGTTCGATAAACCGCCTGCTTTACAATGGAATTTTGGGTGAAAAAACTGTTCTTGGACACTGTATACACGTGTCGCCCGCCGAGATGGATATCTTGGCCGAAACCAAAACGATGGTGGTTAACAACCCACAATCTAACATGGGTAACGCGGTCGGTTGTGCTCCCGTCCTTGAGTTTGTCAAAAGGGGAATTCCCGTAGCGCTTGGAACAGACGGCTACACCCACGACATGCTCGAAAGCCTTAAAACTCTGCTACCTATGCAACGACATAATTCGTGTATGCCTAACGTCGGATGGTGTGAAACGACCGACGCGCTTTTCAAAGTTAACAAACTTCTTTGCTCGAAATATTTTAGCAAACCGCTTGGTGTGTTGGAAAAAGGCGCGCTTGCCGACATAATAGTTATGGACTATAAGCCGTTCACACCGTTTTCACACGCCAACATAGACGGACACATGTTGTTCGGCATGATGGGCAAAAACTGCCGCACAACGATTATAAACGGAAAAGTTGTATATAAAGACCGCGAGTTTGTCGCGATTGACGAAGATAAAATTAATGCGTGGACTTTTGAACAAAGCAAAAAGCTTTGGTCAAGTCTTGGCGTTTAGTAAATAAGGAGGCTTTCAATGGGAGAATTAATGCGACCTATTCCGTTTGACAGGTTAATCGAGAGAATTTTAACGGAATATAAAAACGAAAAAAGCATATTCGGAGTTTCAAAGACAGTTAAAGTCGAGGACGACAAAAAAGCAAAGATATTTGACGAGTTTATCGAAACACCTTTTGGACCCGCCGCGGGACCCCACACCCAACTAGCGCAAAACTTTGTTGCGGCTTACGTTTCGGGATGTCGGTTTTTTGAATGTAAGACGGTTCAAACCATGGACGGCGACGAGCTTTCAAAATGTGTTAAACGTCCTTGTATAACCGCCGCCGACGAGGGTTATAACTGCGAATGGTCGACAGAACTTTTTGTTCCGCAAGCACTTGAAGAATATATAAAAGCGTGGTTTGCTTGTAAACTTCTCGCAAAAGAATTTGGTTTTGGCGAACCTAACGGTTTTGTGTTTAACATGAGCGTAGGATATGATTTAAACGGCATAAAATCCGAAAAGATAGACAGCTATATCGAGGGCATGAAAGACGCGAAAGACACCGAGGCTTTTAAAATGTGCGTCGATTGGACGCTTAACAACCTTGACATGTTTAAAAATGTCGATAGTAATTATGTTAAATCTATCTCGTCTAACATAAGCCGTTCGGTTACACTGTCGACGTTGCACGGATGTCCCCCCGACGAAATCGAAAGAATAGCGTCTTATCTTTTGACCGAAAAAAAGCTTCACACATACATTAAATGTAACCCAACGCTTTTGGGATTTGAGTTTGCAAGAAAAACCCTTGACAGCCTTGGTTACGACTATGTAAGTTTTGACGACCACCATTTCAAGGCGGATTTACAATGGGCCGACGCTGTGCCCATGATAACGCGTTTACAAAAACTAGCGGACGAAAAACGGCTTTCGTTTGGCGTTAAGATAACAAACACATGTCCCGTCGACGTTAAAGCGGGGGAACTGCCTGTCGACGAGATGTATATGTCGGGGCGTTCGCTGTTCCCGCTAAGCTCGTCGCTCGCGCTCAAATTAAGCCGCGAGTTTAAAGGAAAACTTAGAATTTCCTATTCGGGCGGTGCCGATATTTTGACAATTAAAGAGATGGTTGAAGCCGGAATTTGGCCGATAACGATGTCGACCACTGCACTAAAACCGGGCGGATACGAAAGATTTTCTCAGATTGCCGAAGAATTTAATGTCGAGAACTTTAAAACACAAAGTTATGTAGATGTTGAAAAGTTTCAAAAGTTTGTCGAGAAATCTTTAAACTCAGACTATTTCCGCAAGGCGATTAAACCGTTACCAAACAGAAAAAACGGCAAAACTGTTCCTTTGGTTGATTGTTTCACGGCGCCTTGTCGCGGCGGATGTCCGATTGAACAGGATATTCCGGGATATATACAACTTGTCGAGGACAAAAAATTTGAACAAGCGCTTGAACTTATAGTTTGGCGAAACGCCCTGCCGTTTATAACCGGCACAATCTGTTCACATAGATGTCAAGATAAGTGTATGAGAAACTACTATGAAGACACGGTTCACATTCGTTCGGTTAAACTTTTGGCGGCTCAAAACGGATTTGACAGTGTTATGAAAAAACTGGTTCAACCAAAAGCGATAGCGGACAAAAAAGTCGCGATTGTCGGCGGCGGAGCGGCCGGAATTTCGGCGGCGTTTTTCCTAAGTCGCGCCGGTGTAGAGGTTACCGTTTTTGAAAAACGTGAACTTCTCGGCGGTATCGTTCGTTATGTAATCCCCGAATTTAGAATAAGCGACAACGCTATCGACAAAGACATTGAGCTTTGCAAAGCGTATGGTGCAAAGTTTGAAACGGGCGTTACTGTAACTTCGGTGGACGAGTTAAAACAAAAAGGATTCACCGACATAATTCTCGCTACCGGCGCTTGGTGTGAAGGCAGGCCGTGCCTTGAAAGCGGACAAAGTTTAAACGTTATTAAATTCCTTGAAATGGCGAAAACATGCCCCGAAAAACTCGAACTTGGAAACGAAGTTATAATAATCGGCGCCGGAAATACCGCTATGGACGCGGCGAGGGCGGCAAAACGCATAAAAGGCGTTGACAACGTTTCGATAGTCTATCGTAGAACAAAAAGATACATGCCGGCGGACGAAGAAGAACTGGCGCTTGCAATTCAAGACGGAGTTGAATTTAAAGAACTTCTCGCCCCGATAAGCTTTGAAAACAAAACGCTAACCTGCCGTAAGATGGAACTTGGCGCGCCCGACGCTTCGGGAAGAAGAAGCCCCGTTGAAACAGACGAAATTGAAACAATCTTTGCAACGTGTGTCATAAGCGCGATAGGCGAAGCGGTGGACAGCAACCTTTATAAACAAAACGGCCTTAAAGTTGACAAACGCGGATACGCGGAAGTTAACCCCGAAACACGCGAAAGTTCCGTTAAAAATGTGTTTGTTATAGGCGACGGAGGTTTTGGACCTGCGACGGTTGTCGAAGCTATTGCGGACGCCGCGGCCGCGGCAAACGCGATAATCGAATTTGATTATGACAGATACGCAAGCAAAAATATAAACGACGACTATAAAGCGGTTATGTCGAAAAAGGGCGACTTGTGTGTCGATTGTAAATCAAGTGAACAAGCAAAAAACTGTCTTGGTTGTTCAACTGTCTGCGAAGTTTGCGCCGACGTGTGTCCAAACCGCGCGAACGTTGCTATCAAAGTTCCCGGTATGCGCCAACGGCAGATAATCCACGTCGACGGTATGTGTAACGAATGTGGAAACTGCTCGACGTTCTGCCCATACGAGAGCGCTCCGTATCTTGATAAACTGACGCTGTTTTGTAACGAACACGATTTTAACGACAGCAAAAACAACGGTTTTGTTAAGATAAGCGAAGGGGAAACCCTCGTTCGTTTGGACGGTAAAGAGTTTGTTTTAAATATCGAAACCGACACCACTCTGCCGACGCAGTTAAAACAGGTGATTTCGGCGGTTTATAACGACTATCCTCATCTTTTGTACACGTAACAGGAGCAATTAAAAATGTATAGTTTTAAAGTAAACGGCAAGCTAATTGAAACAAAACGCGACGAAAAACTCTTGACTTTTTTACGCGACGAGCTTGGTTTAACCTCGGTTAAAAACGGATGTTCCGCGGGCGCTTGCGGAACGTGCATGGTTATTATAGACGGCAAAGCGGTTAAAGCTTGTGTACAAAAAACCTCGAAGCTAGACGGAAAAGAGATTACGACGGTCGAGGGGCTAAGCGAGCGCGAACAGGACGTTTACGGTTATGCTTTTGCAAGGAGCGGGGCTGTTCAATGTGGATTTTGTACCCCCGGAATGGTTATCTCGGCAAAAGCTTTGCTCGACGTTAACCAAAACCCAACAGAAGACGAGGTTAAAAAAGCCCTTAGGGGAAACATATGTCGTTGTACAGGGTATCGAAAGATTATCGACGCGGTTATGCTGTCGGCAAAAATCTTTAGAGAAAATCTTGATATAGACACAAAAATTTCGAGTGGGGCAGTTGGCGACAACATGCACCGAACCGATGCGGTAGCAAAGACGCTTGGCAAAGCAGAATATTGCGACGATCTTTATTTTAACGGAATGGTGTATGGCGCGGCTTTGCGTTCAGCGTATCCGCGAGCTATAGTTAAATCAATAGACGTTTCAAAAGCCGAAAAGCTCGACGGAATAACCGCCGTAATGACCGCAAAAGACGTAAAAGGAAACCTTAAAGTAGGGCATCTTAAAAAAGACCAATGGGTGTTGGTTCCGGTTGGCGGCGAGGTTAGTTTTAAAGGGGACGCGGTAGCTTTAATAGCGGGCACAAGCCAAGAGGTTGTCGACCAAGCGAAAGAGTTAATCGAGGTTGAATATCAAGTTCTCGAACCTGTTTTGACGCTTGAACAGGCTATGAGCGAAAACGCACCGGCTCTTCAAGACGGCTCAACACTTTTGTCACATCAACATCTTGAGCGCGGCGACGTCAAGACTGCGCTTGAAAACGCGGCACATATTGTGACCCAAAGATATTCGACCCCCCCGACAGAACACGCTTTTTTGGAACCCGAGTCGGCGGTGGCTGTTCCGGACAAAGACGGCCTTGTTATCTATTCGGGCGACCAAGGTATATACGCAACAAAACACGAATGTGCCGAGGCGACAGGGCTTAAAGACGAACAAATTCGAGTAATAGCAAAATCTGTTGGCGGCGGATTTGGCGGAAAAGAGGACATGAGCGTCCAACACCATGCGGCGCTTTTGGCGTTGCACACCGGTAAAACGGTCAAGTTTACGATGACAAGAGAAGAGTCGATTTTGTGTCACCCAAAACGCCACGGTTTTGAAATGGAGGTTACGTCTGCTTGCGACAGCGAGGGTAAACTTACCGCTATGAAAGCCACGCTTTTAACCGATACCGGTGCTTTTGCTTCGCTTGGAGGCCCCGTCCTTCAGCGAGCTTGTACACACGCCGCGGGACCGTATAACTATCAAAACATCGAGATCGACGGAAAAGCGTTTTACACCAATAACCCACCAAACGGCGCGTTTCGCGGATTTGGGGTAACCCAAAGTTGTTTTGCCGCCGAATGTAACCTTAACTTGCTTGCGGAAAAAGTCGGCATCTCGGCGTTTGAGATACGATATAAAAACGCTATTCGCCCGGGCGAGGTTTTGCCCAACGGACAGATAGCGGACGACGGAACGGCGCTTGTTGAAACGCTTGACGCGGTTCGGCCGTTCTTTGAAAAAAACCCAAAAGCCGGCATAGCGTGTTCCCTTAAAAACTCGGGGCTAGGGGTTGGCGTTCCCGACGTTGGACGTTGCAACTTGTATGTGTCGGGCGAAAAAATTCACGTACGAAGTTCCGCCGCTTGCATTGGGCAAGGAGTTGGAACGGTGTTGATACAGATAGTCAGTCATACAGCGGGAATACCCGAAAGCGAGATAATTTGGGATCAACCGGACAGCGACATAACCCCAAACAGCGGTATGACAACGGCGTCAAGACAGACGGTTTTTGCGGGCGAAGCGGCAAGACAAGCGGCGTTACAGCTTAAACAAAAACTTGAAACGTTAACGCTTGCCGAGCTTGAAAACGAGACGTTCAAAGGGGAATATACCGCGATTACCGACAAACTCGGAAGCGAAAAACAAAATCCCGTAAGCCACGTTGCATACGGATATGCGACACATCTTGTCGAGCTTGACGAGGACGGAAAGTTAAGTCGAATTGTCGCGGCGCACGACGTCGGAAAAGCGATTAACCCGATTATGATAGAAGGGCAGATAGAAGGCGGCGTAGCCATGAGCGTTGGGTATGCTTTGACGGAGGATTTTCCGCTTGAAAACGGCACACCGACAAAGAAATTTGGAACATTGGGTCTTTTAAAAGCCGACCAAGTCCCCGAGATTAAATCGGTTATCATTGAGAAAAACACCGAAGATTTGGCGTATGGCGCAAAGGGTATTGGAGAGATCTGTTCAATTCCAACCCCTCCGGCAATTCAAAACGCCTACTACAACTTTGACCGAAAGTTCAGGACAAAACTTCCGCTTGAAGACACGGCTTATAGCAAAAAGAGAGGCTAGAAAAAATGGTTAAACAAAAGATTAAATGGGTTATGAACAAGATGCCGAAAAGCGACGACAAACATCTTGAGATTATGTCTATCCAAAACGTCGAGAGGGCAAAAAAGTTTCACGAAAGTTTCCCGCAATATTCTGTCACACCAATGGCTTGCCTCGACGGCATGGCGGAATATTTAAACATTCAAGAACTATACGTCAAAGACGAATCGTTCCGATTTGGATTAAACGCGTTTAAGGTGCTGGGCGGTTCTTTTGCAATGGCAAGATACATCGCAAAAGAGATGGGCAAAGACGTTTTTGAGATAACATACGATTATCTGACAAGCGAGAAATTTCTCGACGAGTTTGGACAAGCGACGTTTTTCACCGCAACGGACGGAAACCACGGGCGCGGTGTTGCGTGGGCGGCAAACGTTCTCGGGCAAAAATCGGTTGTGCACATGCCAAAAGGCAGCAGCAAACCGCGTTTCGATAACATAAAAAAAGAGGGCGCTACCGTTACTATCGAAGATGTGAACTACGACGAATGTGTGCGAATGGCGGCAGCCGGCGCGGCAAACACAAAAAACGGCGTGGTGGTTCAGGACACGGCTTGGGAAGGGTATGAGGAGATCCCGTCGTGGATTATGCAAGGCTATGGAACTATGGCGAGCGAAGTTTGCGAACAACTTCGCGAATGTGGCGCAAACCGTCCCACTCACGTTTTTGTTCAAGCCGGAGTCGGTTCTTTAGCCGGGGCGGTTATCGGACTTCTTGCAAACATCTTTAAAGAGTGTCCCCCCATCTTCACGGTTATCGAAGCAAGCGCGGCAGATTGTCTTTACAAAAGCGCAAAAGCGGCAGACGGCGAGCCGAGAATTGTTACGGGCGACCTTGCGACGATTATGGCCGGGCTTGCGTGCGGTGAACCCAACATTCTGTCGTGGGATATTCTGCGAAATCACTGTGACGCGTTTGTTTCGTGTCCCGATTGGGTAAGCGCGCGGGGCATGAGGATGCTTGGCGTTCCCGTCAAGGGCGATCCCGTTGTTATTTCGGGCGAGTCGGGCGCCGTTGGAATGGGGCTTCTTGCGGCGATTTGTGAAACGGACGAATACAAAGATCTGCGCGAGAGTTTGAAGATTGATAGGTTTTCAAAGGTTCTTATGTTCTCGACAGAGGGAAACACAGATCCGTTAAAGTTTAGAAAAGTTTTGTGGGACGGCGAACACCCCACCGTTTAAATACTGTATTATAAATATATATTTCAAAATAAACAATTGGAGGATAAAGAAAATGGATTTAAACCAAATTAAACAAGCTGCCGAAAACTACAGGGCAGACATGAGCGCTTTTTTGAGGGCGATGATCTCACACCCCAGCGAAAGCTGTGAGGAAAAAGAAGTCGTCATGTGTATAAAAGCCGAGATGGAAAAGCTTAACTATGACAAGGTCGAGATAGACGGCCTTGGAAACGTAATAGGTTGGATGGGGGACGGCGAAAAGATTATAGCGATTGATAGCCACATCGACACGGTTGGGGTTGGTAACATAGAAAACTGGACCCATGATCCGTATGAAGGATACGAAGACGACAGCGTAATTTATGGGCGCGGCGGTTCAGACCAAGAGGGCGGAATGGCGTCCGCTGTGTATGGCGCTAAGATTATGAAAGATCTTGGGTTAATTCCAAATGGTTATAAAATCATGGTGGTTGGAACGGTTCAAGAGGAAGATTGCGACGGAATGTGTTGGCAATATATCTACAACAAAAGCAAGATAGTTCCCGAGTTTGTTATCTCGACAGAACCTACCGACGGCGGTATCTACCGCGGACATCGCGGAAGAATGGAAATCCGCGTAGACGTTAAAGGGATTTCTTGCCACGGTTCTGCCCCCGAACGCGGCGACAACGCTATTTATAAAATGGCGGATATTCTTCAAGACGTGCGCGCGTTAAACGAAAATTCGGCAGACGACAGCGTCGAGGTTAAAGGCCTTGTCAAGATGCTTGACGAAAAATATAACCCCGAACATTTTGAAGACGCGCGTTTTTTGGGTCGCGGGACATGTACAACTTCGCAAATTTTCTACACATCGCCCAGCCGTTGCGCCGTTGCCGATTCTTGTTCAATCTCTATCGACAGACGTATGACAGCGGGCGAAACTTGGGAAAGTTGTCTCGACGAAATTCGCAGTTTACCGGCAGTTAAAAAATACGGCGACGACGTAACCGTTTCTATGTATATGTACGACCGTCCTTCGTGGACAGGGGAAGTTTACGAAACAGAATGTTATTTCCCGACATGGATAAACCGCGACAGCGCCGCACATGTAAGGGCGTTAATCGATGCCCATCACGCGCTTTACGGCGTGGAAAGAATTGGACCCGAAGGTTCTATGCATTTGAGAAACCGTCCGCTGACCGACAAATGGACGTTCTCGACCAACGGTGTTGCAATTCAAGGAAGATACGGTATTCCGTGTGTTGGATTTGGCCCGGGCGCCGAGTCGCAAGCACACGCGCCAAACGAGATTACGTGGAAAGACGATCTTGTGACGTGCGCCGCCATGTATGCCGCCGCTCCTTCGTTTTATAATGAAGAAAACAAAACGGACGATGTATCCCAATTTAGAGCTACACTTACAAACAATAAAATTGATTAAATAATCCGTATTTGTTTTTTAAAGAAGCGTTTTTTGTCAGGGGACAATCACCTTGTGTTAATTGAAAATTTACAATATATGTAGTTTCGTTGCACGCCCTCTCAGTCACTTCGTGACAGCTCTCCCAAAGGGAGAGCCCAGGGCGTTAAAAAAGGTACACCCTCAAAAATGTTGCACAAAATCGCAATAGAGTTTGTAGGGG
>CAYJJR010000036.1:0-19847 GCA_964370565.1 uncultured Oscillospiraceae bacterium
GCGATTCTATCTTAACTTTTTACATAGCTTTAGACATACCCCCCGAAACATTAGAAAAAATAATAGGCTCACACCTTTTTTTCACGCCAAGCATTTCCGGCCTTTCTTCGGTTGAAAAACTAAGCAACCCAAACGATATAGACGAGCTTTTTCGATATACTAAAAACTTCCTAGAAGCGACAACGTTCGAGATATCATGTCCTGCCGTTAATAATAAAGATCTGGCTCCACATCAAAACAGCGCAATAATAGTTGGAACATTGTTTAGCTATGATGTAACCAACAAGATTAAATCTCTCGGATTTTACGAAGAGTTTAAAGAATTATGCAAAAATGAGGTTACGGAAATTTTAGACAAAACCTTAATCAAAGGTTTTAAATCATCTATTATCTTTTATGAAGTTTCAACCCCTTTAAGCGTAGAAAAAAGAACCGGCAACGATGATGGAGCAATTACAGGTTGGAGCCACACCGGCCGGCCGTTGCCCGCCGTTTCGGGATTTACAGCGATAGCAAACTCGGTTAACACCGACTATCCAAACATATATCAAGCCGGTATGTGGACTTTTTCACCTGCCGGGCTTCCGGTAAGCATTATAACGGGAAGGCTAGCCGCCGACAAAGCTGTTTTAAGCATAGACAGGGAAAGGATGAAGAAATAATGTATTATTTATTATCAAGCATTATCGGTATCGTTTGCTTTGTTTTGTTATTTTGGAAGTTCCCAAAGCTTGAACACGGCGGGCAAGGCGATAACAACTTGTCCGTCTCGGTTGTTATTCCGTTTCGCAATGAAAGCCACAACGTTGAAGGTATTTTAAAAAGCCTCCAAAACCAAACTTACAAGCCTTTCGAGATAATCTGTGTCGACGACATGAGCGACGACAACACCAAACAACTTATTAAGCAATTTGATTTCGTTACTTTAATCGAGATAAGACAAAAAATGCAAGGTGTTCAAGGCAAGGCGTTTGCTTGTCAACAAGGCGCAAACGTTGCGACGGGAGACCTAATATTATTTCTTGATGCCGATGTACGCCTTTCACCGTCCGCTATTTTTGAACTACTTGAAACATACAAAAGTGAACATTGCACTGTGTCTGTCCAACCGTTTCACGAAGTTGAAAAATTATATGAAAACGGTTCACTTTTTTTCAACCTTGTACAACTTGCCGCAAACGGAACGTGCTGTGGTTTTCACACAAAACCTGCCGGACTTTTCGGCCCGGTTATACTTATCGACTCAATACTATATCGTAAGATAGGCGGACACAGTTGTGTAGGCAACAGCATTGTAGACGACCTTGAGGTTGCAAAGGCTTTAAAAAAAGCCGGCGAAAGATTTGTAATAAAAACAGGAGGGAAAAGCATATCATTTCGTATGTACCCCGACGGATTACAAAAACTTTCGCAAGGTTGGATAAAAAACATTGCTGTTGGTGCAACGTATACTTCCCCCGTTATCTTCGCTTTGACATTTCTTTGGATAAACGGTTGTTGCAGTTCTCTAATTCTTTTTTACGAGCTGTTAGATACTAATTTATTTTTCATGGCTTTTATAAGCTATTTTTTATGGGTAACGATGATTTTCGTAAAATCCAAAAAAATCGGTAAGTTTGGTTTTGTTAAAGCTTTATTTTATCCTGTCTGGTTTGTTTTCTTTTTATTTATATTTTTTGTTTCGATGATAAAAAAGATTTTCCATATTCCCGTAACTTGGAAGGGGCGCAAAATCAAATGGAATGAGGAAATATGCAGATAATATTTTTGCCCGAATGGATTACGATTTTCATATGCTTTTTGGTATGGCCTATTATCCAGATCTCTGCCGCAATAGTTTCAAGAACTTTACCCGACAGTTTTTTTAAAAACGACAATTTTATTTTTAAAAGCTATGTTTTTGAACAAAACGGGAAACTTTACGAAAGATATTTTAAAATAAAACGTTGGAAAAAATTCTTGCCCGATGGTTCTGCAATAACCGGGGTTGGAGTTAAAAAAAAGCACCTGAACGACAAGAGCCAAACAGGACTAGAGCTTTTTATTATTGAATCGTGTAGAGCGGAGTTTCTCCATCTTGTTTCAATCCCACCGTTTATTGTTTTCGGTTTGTTCTGTCCGACATATGTTGTTTTTATAATGTTTTTCTATGCGTTGGCGGTTAATTTGCCTTGTATATTAGCGCAACGGTACAATCGCCCGCGAATTATTAAGTTTTTGTGGAAACGTATTAATTCACAGCAAAAAGCTACGTTCTATTCTGTAAATAAACTAAAAATTCAAGCAAACGTAAAGTTGTAGATAAAAATTAAAAAAACAAAACCGTGACATCATTAAACGTTGTTGTCTCGGTTTTGTTTTTTTTCAATCTTGATGCAACTACCTTTTTGCGCGATCTATAACCTTTTCCACATACATCTTTTGGTCTGCAATCTTCATCAGTTTTTCGAGCGTAGGCGCTTCACTCGACAAAGCGTACCCTACGCTTGCCGAAATATTGATACTTATGTCGTCAATTACAAATGTGCGTCCCGAAAGCTTTTTAACCCTGTTTTTGACACTAAGTGCGTCGTTATCGTTGTTGATATTAGGCGTTATCAACGCAAATTCGTCTCCGCCCATTCGCGCAATAATCGTGTCCGATTTAAAGTTACTTTTCAACCGCTTTACATATGCTATAAGAAGTTTATCCCCAACTTCATGTCCGTGATTATCGTTAACCGGCTTAAAGTTGTTAAGATCAATATAAAACATAGCAAAATCGCCTTTGTTTTTGCTGTCGTAAAATTGTTGTAGTTTAGTTCTGTTGTAAGCGCCCGTCAGATTATCCGTTTCAAGCCTTGTTGTCATCGTCATTTTTGATTTTTCATAGTTTGTGAAAATTCTCAACAAAATAATGTTAATAAGTAATATAGCAAAAAACCAAAATAATCCGTTAGACAATATTTGATATTCTCTACCGTCAACGTACAACCCGAGATGCCAAACATTTTCGCCGACTTGAATATCTTTGTAAACAGCTTTAGATCTATTGAAACGGCTGCTTTGAGAGGCAACTATATTTTCGCCTTCATATTCCGTTATTAGTTCATACTGATATCCGAGATCCTCAAGTCCGCTTATCCCAACATAGTTCAAAAAACAGGGCATCTCGACCGATATAGAAAAAAATCCGTGGAACTTGTTGTCTATATACACAGGATTTCTAACCGCAATTCCGGTATTTCCAAGAACAAGTTCAAACGGTCCCGAAATAACAATCTCTTTTGTTTCTTTTGATTTTATAGCGTCAACAGAGGTTAAAGGATGTTCCAAAATATCGACACCGATAAAGTCGCTTCTCTCGGTCGCCGGATAAACAAGAACCGCGACACCATCCGGAAGATATGAAATCACCGAATTTAGATCTTCATTATAAAAAGCCGCCGCAACTTTATGAAACTGTTCAACATCAATTTTTTTATCACCTGTAGTAACCAAAACTTCAAGCACTTCTGTGCTCTTTATTAAGCTGTCAATAGTGGTATCAACACGCTCCGCATAAATACCCCTTATATCCTCTTCCTTTTGAGTTATAACATCATAAGAGTTTGCAGCAGTGATTGCGAAAACTATAGTTCCCACAACAAGCAGTATAACAAAAACAACACTTGAAACCCTCATAACTCAACTCCTTAACAGGGCATAAAAAAACATAATATCACTTTGTAGGTATATTATATAATTTAAAAATTATTTTGTCAAGTTTCACTAAAAAAAATCATGTATTCTTTTTTTTTCAATATTTAGTTCATAAAACAATTAATTAATTATTATTGTATAAATATTAAAAAATCACCGGCTCAAAATGAACCGATGATTTTTAATGAAAGCATTTAAAATTTTATTCTTCAATTTTTTCAAGCGATGCTTGGAAATGGCGAAGAATGGGGGGTTCCCATGTGATTTTATATCCGCGTTTGATGTCTTTTGCGCGTTTGCTTACGGCTATTATAGCGTCTGCCATTACGTCAAAGTGTGACTGTGTGTACACACGGCGCGGAATTGCAAGACGTGTGAATTCAAAATCAGCATGAAGTTGTTCTTTTGTGTCGGGGTCGTTTCCAAGCATGTAAGAACCGATGTCACAGGTACGAAGACCTGCTTCTTTATAAAGCTCTATCGCAAGAACTTGTCCCGGATACTCGTTATACGGAATGTGTGAGAACATAGCTTTTGCATCTACAAATATGCCGTGTCCGCCAACCGGAGATTGGTATGCAATTCCGGCGTCGTCAAGTTTCGCGGCGAGATATTCCATCTGACCTATTCTATATGCCAAATAATCGTCGTCAATACCCTCATACATTCCAACTGCCAAAGCTTCAAGCTCGCGACCCGAAAGACCGCCATATGTGTAAAAACCTTCAAAACATATGCAGTTAGCTTTAATTTTAAGGATAAGCGGAGACTCGCCGTCTTTAACGCCAATCATACCGCCCATGTTAACGATAGTGTCTTTTTTAGCAGACATCGTGAACATATCGGCATAACTGAACATCTCTTTAATAATTTCTTTTATCGATTTATCGGCATAACCCGCTTCGTCACGTTTGATGAAGTATGCATTTTCTGCATATCTTGCGGCGTCGATATCGAGAGGGATATTGTATTTTTTGCTTATCGCGGCAACGTCTTTCATGTTTTGCATAGAAACAGGTTGGCCGCCTGCCGAGTTGTTTGTAATCGTCATAACGATAAGGCCGACTTTATCTACACCATATTCATTTATGAGTTTTTCGAGCTTTTCAACGTCCATGTTACCTTTGAATTTTGCTCTTGCAGAAGGGTCTTTCGCCTCGGCAACAACACAGTCGACAGCCCTTGCGCCTGCAATTTCAACGTGTGCACGAGTTGTGTCGAAAAACATGTTACTTATAGCCACTTTGCCTTCCGATAGGAATGTCGGGAACAAAACTTGTTCTGCTGCCCTTCCTTGGTGGACAGGTTGGAAATATCCATATCCGAAGATGTCTTTACACGCGTCGTTCAAACGATAGTAACTTCTTGCTCCTGCATACGACTCGTCCGCTTGCATCATAGCCGACCATTGGTTTTGGCTTTGTGCGTTGGTGCCCGAATCGGTCAAAAGATCGATGTAACAATCTTCCGCACGAAGGTTGAAAAGATTGTATTTTGCTTGTTTAATTTTTTCCTCGCGCTGTTCCCTAGTCAGCATTTTAAGGGGTTCAACCATTTTAATTCTAAACGGTTCCGGAACATACTTTACTGCCATAACAAATACCTCTTTAAAATAATATTTTTTAAAAATACCCCGGTCATCAAGTGAAAACTGCAACAGCTAAATACTTTGAAGTTTTTTCACCGGACTGGCGGACAGTATTGTTATACAAATTTTTTGAAAACTCCGACAACTAACCTATAAAAGCAATTGTCTCAATTTCAACTAGGCTTGCTTTTGGGAGTTCTTTAACAGCAAAAGCAGATCTTGCCGGATAACTTCCCTCTTTAAAATATTTTGCATAAACTGCGTTCATATCCGCAAAGTTAGCCATGTCGCTTAAAAACACCGTCGACTTTACAACATTGTCAAGCGAAGCGCCGGCAGCCTCTAGAACTGCTTTTATGTTTTTAAAAATCTGTTCTGTTTGTTCGGTCACTCCGCCCGAAACCATGTCACCGGTAGCGGGGTCAATCGGAATTTGTCCCGACAAGAAAAGCATGTCACCTGCGCGAACAGCTTGAGAATAGGGGCCTATTGCTCCCGGAGCTTTATCGGTTGAAATAATTTGTTTCATAATTTGAAAAAACCTTTCTTTTTATAATTTTTTTCTCTAACATTTAATATAACATCGCTTAACCATTTTGTCAAAGAGATTGTTTCATTTTTGACTATTTGTTGAAAAAACACCTGATTATTTTGCACAAAAAGTCATACTTTTTTATTTTACAATATCTTTTCAGCAAAAAAGTTTAGATAAATAAAAAAAACTATGGAAAGATAAATTATATAGTGATATACTATTTAAGAATGACAACAAATAAAAAGAGGTTTAAAGGTTTATATACATGGAATATTTGAGACAGATTGGGCAAAACACAGTTTTAGTAAGCGCCGTTACAGGTTGGTTTGTTGTACAGGTGTTAAAATTTTTTATCCATTACTTCTTAACAAGAGAATGGAAGTTTGAACGTCTTTTCGGTCCCGGAGGGATGCCAAGTTCCCACGCTTCGACGGTGTGTGCGCTTTGTATTTCAAGCGGAAAATATTTTTCTGTGGCGTCGTTTGAGTTTGCGGTTACGTTTATACTTGCAACGATAGTCATGCATGACGCGAGAGGGGTTAGGCTTGAAACCGGAAAACAAGCAAAAATCCTCAACGACATTATAGCAAAAGTCTTTAACGACCACCCAAATTTTCCACAAAGCGAACTCAAAGAACTTGTTGGGCACACTAATTTTCAAGTTCTGGTGGGCGGCATAATCGGAATTATAGTTGGGATTATAATTTAGCTTGTAACAACTTGTGTCATAATTTTAGAATAAAAAAACAACCAAAAATGCAGAGGATATCATTTTTTTGATATGCCCTGCATTTTTTATTTATTTTATAATAAAGAAAAGTTAAAAACCACCAAGCGCTTGTCTGTCCACATAAACACTCACACTTCCGTCGCTCACCGGAAAGTTCGCACAGCCGTCGTCTTCAACCGTTATTTCAGCGCCATTGTTGTTTAGGCAATCGACCATAGTCTTACCTATAAACCGTTCTCCGATGCACATACGAAGCGAACCTTTGACGCTGTCGGTCATAACGACCGCAACGCCGGAATTTTCGTGTTTATTGTCTCCCATTCTTGTAAAGCCAACGACAGAGCTATCGTTAAAATAGTCTATCTGCTCACCATACGCAAGGTTGTGCCTTGCTTTTAAAAGCGTTTCAAACTTTTGACCGAGAGGAGAAATTCCATCATGCGGAATACCATACAAATCACCATAAAAAACGCAAGGAGTTCCCTCTTGTCTTAACAAAATCAAAGAATATGCGTGGAGTTTAAACCAACCGTTTACATAACTTTGAAGAGCCTGGCCGGGTTGGGTGTCGTGGTTGTCCACAATCGTAACCGCTCGACTAGGTCGCTTGCCGACAAGCGTATTTTCAAACATCTTGCTCATGTCAAAATTTCCGTTACTGTTGGACGCGCTATAGAAATTATAATGTAGCGGCACATCAAAAAGACAAAGATCATTTGCATTTTTATCAAGGTAATGCGTTAACGCCGAAAGAGCTTGGTGCCAATATTCCCCGACAATAAACAGGTCATTTTTTGCGTGATCTCTCATCTCGGTTATCCAGTTAAACATCTTTGAAAAGCTAAGGTGTTTTATAGCGTCAAGCCTGAACCCATCGACACCTGTAAAGTCGAGATACCATTTCCCCCATCGCACAAGCTCGTCATACGTTTCGGGATAGTTAAGGTCGAGGTCTGCTCCCATAAGATAATCGAAATTTCCGTTTTCAAGGTCAACCTCGTTTTCCCAAGCTTTTCCCTCAAAAAGATAAAGCGCCTTTTTGCTTGTTGCGTTGTCCCAATCGGTTCCGTCAAAGTGATTATGGTTCCATTTAAAATCGCTGTATTTTCCGCCCCTTCCGACAAAGTCAAACTTTGTCCATGCGGTTATCTCTCTCTGTTCGAGTTGGTGTCCTCTATTATTAAGGTCAAACACCTTTGCTTGTACATTCTCTGTGCCGTCTGCGCCCATGCGGTGGTTAAAAACTACATCGGCGTAAACTTTTATCCCCTGCTGTTGCAACGCCTTAACCGCGCCAAGATACTCGTCTTTTGTTCCGTATTTTGTCGGAACGGTTCCTTTTTGGTCAAATTCTCCGAGGTCATACATATCGTATACGCCGTAACCGACGTCGTTTATTCCGTTTGCACATTTATAAGCGGGCGGAAGCCAAACCTCGGTTATGCCAAGGCTCTTAAGTTTTTCTACTTGTGACACAGTGTGTTTCCAATGCGTCGCGTCTGACGGAAGATACCACTCAAAAAATTGAATTATCGTTCTGTTGTTCATATTAAACATGTCCTTTTCATTATACATAAAAATTTCGTCACATTATAACGTTATGTGGTTCAAAAACACGGTCAAAAACTACTGATTTATCAGACAACCATTTTAAAGACGTTTTGTTCATCTCGATTGTTTTTTATTCAACTATTCCGGCGTTTGTCCCAAATAGCTATAAAGTGTGTATCTTGATATGCCAAAGTAAGCGCTTACTTTTTCGGAAGATTTCGTTATTAAAAACGCGCCTGCTCCGTTTAGATACTGAATGGCTTTTATCTTATCTTCTTTAGTCATAACTGCGACAGGTTTTCCAACAAGCTTTACCGAAGATTCGATTAATTCTTCCAAAAGATCGCCCACGTTTTGCACAATTTTTTCGGGATTTTGTATCTTTGCGTTTGAAAAATTAAGAGACCTTATTATCTTTTCCGCAACCGAAATATCAGTTGTATCATAGTTGATTGAAAAAACTCCAATCGGCTTGTTTTTGTCGTCTCTTACATAAACTGTTGAGGAGCGTAAAACCCTTCCGTCGCCTGTTCTTGTTTGGTAGTTAAACCTATCCTCCAACTGTTCTTTGTCCGACCCTTGTGCTCTGAGCACGGCTTGAGAAGCACCGTCCCCTAGTTTTCTGCCCGAAACATGTCCGTTTTCTATGTGTACAACGGTATGTTCAACGTCGTTGTCATCCAGTTCGTGGACAACGACTTCGCAGTTTTCGCCAAACTGTACAGCTATTCCATGTGCTATTTTTTTTAAAAATTCTAACGTTTCTTTTTCCATAAAACCGCCTATAATTTATTATGTTGTATCGACTGTGTCTTTTTAACCGTTATAGTTACAAACAACATCTATCCGATTTCCTACCCGCCATGTTTGTATTTTCGCTTTTGATCCCCAAATTTACGAAGATTTTTAACCCCGCCAAAACGTTCAAACTTTTTCGCCTCTATCTCCCTTGAGCTTAAACCTTCGTATCCGGCTTCATGTTTAAGTTTTAAATAGTTATTAAATCGTCTTTCTTCAAGTTGTCCGCTCTCAATAGCTTGTTTTATCGCGCAACCGGGCTCGCCCATGTGGGTACAATCGCTGAATTTACAGGTTTTTTCAAAATCTTGCACATCGTCAAAAACATTAGAGATATCGGTTCCTTTTGCTCCAATCTCACGCATTCCGGGAGTATCTATAACAACTCCTCCAAGATCGGTTAAAAACATCTCTCGTCCCGTTGTAGTGTGTCGCCCTTTGTCCTCTTTTCCAACGTCCGAAGTAAGTGCTGCTTCCCTACCCAAAATCTTATTAATTATAGTAGATTTTCCAACACCCGACGAACCTATGAAAGCCGCCGTTTTTCCCGGCATTAGATAGCAAGTCAGCTTTTCTGTTATATCACTATCAAACATAGATACCGTTATTATATCGGAAAAGGCTGAACATTTTTGGACATCGCTTAAAGACTTGTCGATATCTTCCGCAAGATCAGATTTTGTTAATATAATGACAGGGGTCGCCCCGCTGTCCCACGCAACCGAAAGATACCTTTCTAGACGACTTAGATTAAAATTATTATTCAGCGACATACATATAAAAACGATATCTATATTAGCAGCTACCGCTTGATCTTGACCGCTAACCCCAACCGCCGTCCTAAGAAAAATACTTTTTCTTGTCAAAACGTTGTGTATCAAAGCCGTTTCGTTTTTATCTTGACATGACACCATTACAAAGTCCCCAACTGTCGGAAAATCTATAAGTTTTTGTGTGGAATGTCTAAACTTGCCGGAAATTTCCGCAGAAAACTCCCCCACATTTGTAACTATTTTATACAGCCCTTTATGTTGCGCCGTAACCCTTGCCGGCATTAAATCGGGAAAACAAGTAACTTCGTTTAAAAAACGTTCATCCATTCCATATTTCGTTAAAATATTAAGGTTGATTTCCATATATATTAAATCTCCAATTAACTAGATTAAGATTACTTTAATCTACTTTTATAATTATAAACCACCAAAAATACTATGTCAACAAACTTTTTGTTTGGTTTGCAAAAAGTTTGTTGACATCATTGATTTGCTGTGTTAATATTGGATTAAAAGAGGAACTAAATCTCTTTTTAATACTTAAAACATCTTTAATTAATACAAGGGGTAGAGAAATGAGTAAACGTATTGTTATTGCCCTTGGCGGAAACGCCTTGGGGAGCTGTCTCTCGGAGCAAATGGAAGCGGTCAAGATAACCGCAAACGCTATAGCCGACCTTATTGAACAAGGCCACCAAATCGTCATAGCCCACGGAAACGGGCCACAAGTTGGAATGATAGGCAACGCTTTTGCTAGCTACGCAAAACAAGAGCCAAAAGCAGATTTAATGCCGCTTTCGGTTTGTGTTGCTATGAGCCAGGGATATATAGGATATGACCTTCAAAACGCGTTGCGCGAAGTTCTTCTCGATCGTAAGATTGATATGGGGGTTGCGACGGTTTTAACCCAGGTTGTTGTAGACAAGGATGACAAAGCGTTTAAAAACCCGACCAAACCTATCGGCGCGTTTATGACAAAAGAGGAGGCTCAAAAACTTTCCAGCGAAAAAGGAATTGATGTCGTAGAGGATTCGGGAAGAGGATATAGACAGGTTGTTGCCTCGCCTAAACCAAAAGAAATTGTTGAGCTTTCAACTATCAAAGCGCTTGTAAACAGCAACCATGTTGTAATAGCTTGCGGCGGCGGCGGAATTCCGGTTTTCAAAACAGGAGAACACCACCTTAAAGGCGCTGCGGCAGTTATTGACAAAGATCTAGCATCGTGTGTTCTAGCAAAAGATCTGGACGCAGATTACCTTATAATCTTAACCGCGGTCGAAAAGGTTGCGATTAACTTTGGAAAACCCAATGTCGAATGGTTATCCTCGCTTTCTGTAGATCAAGCCGAAGAATATATAAAACAAGATCAGTTTGCAAAAGGTTCTATGCTTCCAAAAGTTGAAGCTGCTATAGAGTTTGCAAAACTAGGCGAAGGTAAAAGTGCGCTTATAACTCTCCTTGAAAAAGCAAAAGACGGCATAGCCGGAAAAACCGGCACAAGAATTTCGCTATGATTTTCGGGCTTTTTGCCAAATATAAAGATTACAGACACAATCGGCAGCCACTATGCTGCCGATTGTTTTTTGATGTAACAAAACCGGTGTGAAAAACAGCTGGTTATGTTTATATCAATTAAATTTAAAATCCGATAAAAATTATGTAAATTTTATTATTTTGTACATATTTTTCGGTTAAGCTAATAATGACGGTATTTTCAAAAAATGTTAATAGTGAGGTTATGATTATGAATGATTTGGCGATAGTTTGCGCAGGTCCTGCCGGGCTTTCGGCGGCGGTTTATGCGACAAGGGCCGGGCTTTCGGTTGTACTAATCGAAGGAGCCGGAATTCCAAGCGGACAGGTTCTCACAACATACGAGGTTGAAAACTATCTCGGGTTTCCCACGATAAGCGGGTTTGACCTTGGGGCAAAGTTTCAAGGCCATGCCGAGGCGATGGGTGTTGAAATCCGATATGTTTCTATAGAAAATATTGTGAAAACTAATGACGGATTTACATTAAACTGTGGCGATTGCGAAATTTCGGCAAAATGCCTTTTGGTTACAACGGGGGCACAAAACCGCAAACTTGAAGTACCGGGTGAGCAAAAATTTGCCGGACGCGGTGTGTCATATTGTGCGACGTGTGACGGCGCTTTCTTCAAAGGTAAGACGGTTGCGGTTGTTGGCGGAAGTTACACCGCGGTTGAAGATGCTATCTATCTCGCCTCGATGTGTGAAAAAGTATATGTTGTTCACCGCAGAGATAAGTTAAGGGCGGGAAAATTTTTAGAAAGCAAACTTTTTGCGTTTGACAACGTCGAATTTCGATGGAACAGTGTTGTGTCTGAGATTGTCGGCGAACAAACGCTTTCGGGGATTGTTATAGATGACATCGACACAAAAAAATCCGAAACGATAGAAGTTTCCGGGGTGTTTGTCGCAATTGGTACAACTCCAAAAACCGATCTATTAAAAGGGCTTGTGAAACTTGACGAGCGCGGATATGTCATAGCAGACGAGACGTGCGCAACCTCGCTTGATGGATTGTATGCCGCCGGCGACCTTCGGACAAAGCCGTTGCGTCAGATAATAACCGCCGTTTCGGACGGAGCAAACGCGGCAACTTCGATTTGGAACTATCTTTTACACAAGAATATTATTTAATAACACTGTTATAGAAAGAGGTGTTTTTATGAACTTCATATCGCTTAAAGTTAATTTAAATAAAGAATTCAAAGGAATAGTTCTTCATTTTACAGTGCTATACATCATAAATTTACTCTATCATATATTTATGTATTATTGGTCAATCAAAAATGAAAATGGCTCTGCAATGTTATTTATGATGCCTTGGATCGGTGTTGTATTTGTTATAGTATCAGTTGCTTTATATCAGAAATTTTTTAAAGACGTAGGTTTCAAATACTATTTGCAACTATATGTTTTTCTAACAACTGCTTTTTATGGCGTGCTTCGGATATTGGTTATGATTTTAAACACGATGTTTTTTTCTGACGTATATTTTTGGGGCGAAGGAGAAGTACATGTCATCGCTACTTTAGTTGAACTTTTTGATACAATCAATTTTGTTTTTATTATCTACTCTGTTTTTCACCTTTTGGTTTTGTGGGTGCTTAGCGCCAAACGTTATAGGAAAAAACTTGATGCATAGGCATTGCTATAAAATTTATCTCTTTGATTTCAGTTTAAACGATTGAACAAACCACAAAATACCCCACATTTAAAAAATGCGGGGTATTTTGTGGTTCTATCATTTTAATTGTTGAGCCAGCCACTCCGACACTGTTTCTGTCAACAATCAATTGTTGACCATACTAAATGCTATACCTTCTCCACGTCGACGGAGCTATCAAAATCATCATCGGGAAAATCTCAAGCCGTCCAAAAAGCATGTTAATCGACAACACAAATTTTGAAAGGAACGAAAGCCCTGCATAGTTTCCGACCGCCCCAACATCGCCAAGCCCCGGGCCTATGTTGTTTATACACGCTATGACAGCGGTTATAGTCGTGTCAAACGAAAGGTTATCAAGGCTTACGATTAAGAACGAAACTCCGCAAAGCATACAGTATATCGCAAAAAACGTGTGTACATTGTGTACAACAGACGTTTCAATGACGCGTCCGTCCATTCTGACAGGCTTTATCATGCGCGGATGCAAAAGTTTTTGCATCTCATTTTTTGCCGATTTAAACAAAATTAGCGCCCGCGAAACCTTAACTCCGCCGCCCGTAGACCCAGCACAAGCGCCGATAACCATAATGGTGACTAGCAATATACGCGAAAATTCGGGCCATAGATTGAAGTCGGCGGTAGCGTATCCCGTTGTTGTCATAATAGACGACACTTGGAAAAACGAATGGTGAAACGCTTCAAAAGTTGTCTCATAGTTTGAGCGTATGTTAAGCGCGATTAACGTTGTTGTCGCCGCCACTATTCCAAGGTATGTCAACAGTTCTTCATTTTTGAAAACTGATTTAAAATCTCTGAGCAACAGTATATAAAAAATGTTGAAGTTTATACCAAACAAAAGCATAAACACCGATATTACGCCCTGTAAATAGAAACTATCATACGCGGCTATGCTTGCATTTTTAATCGAAAACCCACCCGTTCCGGCAGTTCCAAACGTGTGTACCAAACTATCATAAAGAGGCATCCCCCCCGCAAACAAAAGAATTATCTCTATAATCGTAAGACCGATATAGATTTTATACAACATTCGTGCGGTTGAGCGGATTGTCGGAACAAGTTTTCCGACCTCAGGACCCGGACTTTCGGCGCGCAATATGTGAAGCGAATCCGCCTTGCTTGCCGGAACGACCGCCAACATAAACACAAGTATACCCATTCCGCCAACCCAGTGGGTGAAACTTCTCCAAAACAGTATCGAAAGAGGAAGCCCCTCGATTTGGGTCAAAATGCTCGCCCCGGTTGTTGTAAAACCCGATACCGTCTCAAACCAACAATCCATAAAACTGGGTATAGCTCCGCTAAGGTAAAACGGAATGGCTCCGAAAAAAGAAACCGCAACCCACCCCAGTGTAACAGTAACAAATCCCTCGCGCGCATATATTGTGTCTTTTCCTATCTTGTTTTTAGAGATAAAACCAAAAACGATTGACGTCATAAGAACTATTATTATCGTCGCGAGAAAAGCAAATGCGCTTGACGTTTCTTGTTGATAAACTGCTATTGCAAGCGGAGCTATCATAAAAGCTGCCATAATTAGAAGAATTCTACCTAAAAAGTAAAATATTACTCTATGCTTCATTAAATATTCGTCCTTCCGAATTTAACAGTTGATTAAGCTCTGATATCGCATATTTCGACTCGGCAACAACAATAATAGTATCGCCTTCTTTTAACACATCGTCTCCCGACGGGATAATAACGTCTTTGCTTCCCCTTATGATACATGCAACTATAATATTGTCTCGAATAGGAAGTTCCGCCATAGGCACGCCAATACACGGGAAAGCCTTGTCTACAACAAACTCTAAACCCTCTATCTCGCCGTCTCCGAACCTATGAAGCGAAACAACCCCTTTGCCAACCGCAAGGTCTGCCGCCCGTACATAGCCTACTATCTCGTTTGCGGTCAAAATTTTGGGGCTTACTATGGTATCAATTCCTTTTGCGTGGAATATAGAATTGTACATACTTCGGTTAACCTTAGTTATACATTTTTGAACACCTTTTGCGTTTGCACAGATAGATATAACAAGGTTTTGTTCGTCAATTCCGGTTAGCGCAATCAACGCGTCGGTGTCCGCTAAACCTTCCGCCAACAAAAATTCAGGCAAAGAACCGTCTCCGTTTATAATTAACGCGTTTGGCAGAATTTCCGCAAGTTCTTCACAACGTTTTATATCCTGTTCAATTATCTTTATCTTAATTCTATTGCCCAAAATTTGAGCAAGGTATACCGCTATTCTTCCACCGCCCACTATCATAACATTTTTAACCCTTTGGTTTTCCATGCCGAAATCTTTTGCTATTCCGGAAAGGTCTTTCATAGCTACCGCAAGGGTCAGCCTGTGCCCCTCTTCTATTTTGTAATCGCCTTTTGGTATAAACGATGTTCCGTCGTCAACCTGTGCAACGCACACAAGTGCTTTAAGCTTTGTAACAGAGCCCATCTGATGCAGATATTTTCCGACAAGCGAACAACCCTTGTGAACCACAAGTTCGACAAGTTCAACCCTTCTTCGTTTAGCAAAACTCTCGCGTTTTGAAAAAGCCGTAACCTCGAGCAACCTCGATATCTCGCTTGCCGTCGTTCTTTCGGGGTTTATAGTTAAAGAAAGCCCAAGTTCTTTTTTTAAGAACCTAGCTTGTTTTTCATATTCCGGATTTCTAACCCTTGCAATAGTATGACGACAACCTAGTTTTCTAGCTAGTACACAACACAAAAGATTAATTTCGTCTTTGCTTGTAGCGGCAATTAAAAAATCCGCCTTATCAACCCCGGCTTGTGTTTGGGCTTCAAGTGTTGCTCCGTCGCCTTTTAATATCATTATATCGAGAGTTTCCTGTGATTCTTGAAGTACCCTCGCGTTACTGTCGATAACCGTTATGTCATGGCCTTCATCGGAAAGTTGTTTTGAAAGCGTAAACCCGACTTTACCGTCCCCCACTATGACAATTTTCATTTAAATATACACTCCTTTGTTGATGTTTTGGGCGGTTTTGCCACAACAATTCTTAAGGTGAAAAAATTTCGGTTACCCTTTTGACTGAAAAGCACAAAACTCATGTTTAACGATTTGTTTTTTATTATCGTTAAAACTATCTACCTATACACATAGTATGACTATACACCAAAAAAATATAAAAATCAATTACAATAAATTTAATATTTATCAATGTTTATTATAATACAATATAACAAAAAAGGCTATGATTTTTATTATATCACAACCTTTTTAAAGTTTAAGTTTTTTTATATTCTTTTGTAATTAGATAATCAACAATCCACCATACTCAATAAAAAGCGGACTGAACACAAGCGCAACTATAGTCATGAGTTTAATTAAAATGTTTATAGAAGGCCCTGAGGTGTCTTTGAATGGGTCACCGACGGTATCCCCGACAACGGCGGCTTTGTGTGGGTCGCTTCCCTTTCCGCCAAGGTTACCTTCCTCTATATACTTTTTAGCATTATCCCAAGCGCCTCCGGCGTTGCTCATGAATATAGCAAGAACAACTCCCGTTACAACAGATCCGGCAAGAAGCCCGCCTAGCGCCTCGGTTCCAAGCAAAAGACCGACCGCAACTGGGGAAGCCACCGCCAAAATTCCCGGAGCTACCATCTCTTTAAGCGCGGCTTTGGTTGATATCGCGACACAGTTTTTATAATCCGGTTTTTCTTTACCCTCTAAAATTCCCGGTATCTCTTTAAACTGACGTCTAACCTCGTTAATCATCTCTTGTGCCGCTTTAGACACCGATTCCATCGTTAATGCCGAAAACAAGAACGGCAACATACCGCCGATAAAAAGACCTATTATAACGTTTGATTGGAGCACATCGATAACAGACAAACCAACCGTTTGGGCATACGATATAAACAATGCTAGCGCCGTAAGCGCCGCCGAACCTATCGCAAAACCTTTTCCGATAGCTGCCGTTGTGTTTCCTACCGAGTCAAGCTTATCGGTAATTTTTCGCACATTTTCATCGAGATGTGCCATCTGGGCTATGCCTCCGGCGTTGTCGGCTATTGGGCCGTATGCATCAACCGCGACGGTTATTCCGGTAGTCGAAAGCATACCGACCGCCGCAAGCGCAACCCCGAAGAGATCCGCCGTGCTATATGCAAGCCCGATAGCGACACAAACCAAGATAACGGGTGCGAGCGTCGATTTCATTCCGATAGCAAGTCCCGATATTATATTTGTGGCCGAGCCTGTAACCGACTGTTGTGCAATCAATTTAACGCTTTTATAGCTGTCTGATGTATAGTATTCGGTAGAAATTCCTATTAATATTCCACAAACCAAACCGCTTATAATAGCATATGCTTCTCCAAAACCTTGGAAAAAAACATAACTTATAATGACTGAAAACACCGCGACAATCGAGCCTGCCACATATGTTCCGTTTTTTAAAGATTTGTGTGGATTGCTGTTGTTTCCTCTGACAAAAAAGCTTCCTACTATCGAAGCAAAGATACCAATAGCCGCAAGCACCAACGGGAAAACAGCTCCTCCCGAACCTTTTGCCACAACACCTAGCGTTATAGCGGAAATAATCGCGCCAACATAAGATTCAAACAAATCCGCGCCCATTCCGGCAACGTCGCCAACGTTGTCTCCAACGTTATCCGCTATTGTCGCTGGGTTACGGGGGTCATCTTCCGGTATTCCGCTTTCAACCTTTCCAACTAAATCCGCACCTACATCGGCCGCCTTTGTGTATATTCCGCCTCCTACACGGGAAAACAGAGCAACAGACGACGCGCCAAGGCTAAATCCAAACAACACGCTTACATCACGAGTTATGATGTATATCAAACTACATCCGAGAAGCCCTAATCCGGAAACCGACATACCCATGACCGCTCCGCCCGAAAAGGCTATTGACAACGCTTTGTTCATACCGCTGGTTTTTGCAGCGTTTGCGGTTCGCACATTTGCCCTTGTCGCCGCCGACATTCCGAAAAAACCGGATAGCGCCGAAAAACCGGCACCCACTAAAAAACATATTGCTGTTAATAAACTTCCAACACCGAATGTTATAAGTAAAAAAACGACAACGATAAAGACCATAAGTATCCGGTATTGCGAGCTTAGATAAGCTTTCGCACCTTCACTTATGGCCTTTGCGATTTCCTGCATGTTTTCTGTTCCCGGGTCCTGTGACATAAATTTTTTCGCTAGTACCCCCGCAACAATCAGCGCCAACAAACTGAAAATCGGGGCAAGGTAACTTGAAATAGTTAATACCATTTTAACTTCCTCCTATTATTTAAGCCGTATATATAATTTATACTATTTTTCTTCACATTGCAAGTGTTTTGTACATTTTTTTTATAAAATGTTAATTTATTTTGTAGATTTTCGATTTAATTTTGTAAAATCTAATAATTATATATAGTCATCGCCGGTTCATTGGCAATAGTTTGTTGTTCAAAAATTTTAATAGGCTGTTTGTCTTGTAAAAACTCATCAATATCATTCACAAGCCCCGCTTCCCAACAAAGCAGATAGACATTCTCTTTCCCGTTAAACGTCTCATTGATAGTGTCGCCATACTCTTGTACATCAATCGGATTAAGCGCTCCACTGTCCCACGTCGAATATGTGAAATATTCGTTTTTCATAGGGTTGTAAAGCCGTGCGCTTTCAAGGTGTGCCGCTATTGCGGTTGAAGCGGAAAACGAATTCACTACCAAAACACTATCGCTTGGAAGCTCAGAGTTTATGTATTCCGCAATATCTTTGGACGAGCTATATTTGTTTTCGATCTCAAGTTTAACGCCATTCAGTAGATTTCCAAAAGAAACTACAAAAAGTATTACAATCACTGTAGAAGCGACTAAGTTCACGTGTTTTTGTTGAAATTTTAATCCAAAAAGTTTAGTAGGCTTTTCATAGAAAACCGTCATAAGCGCCACCATAATTCCAACCAACATGACCATCAATTTGTTTACCATATAAAGCGGATAGATTACAAGATGTACTGCAAACTGAAAACCAATACAACCTAAGAGAATAAGCCCTTGCTTTGGGTACAGCACGGTAAACAAAACGGACAATGCACAAACGACAAACAACGCAAACTGCAAAACATTAAACGGTAACAATACCGATATATATTGTTCAAATACAGCGTTAACATAGTTTATAATTCTTAGATAAATTTCATAAAGGCCAAGGTCAAATATCTCAAATGAATCGTTGACGGTGTTTATGTTGGTTGAGGTTGAGCCCATAACCGAAAACGTTGCCAACACAAAGCCAGACAGAGCCACTGAAACGCCCTTAATCGCTTGCTTCTTGTCTTTACAGTTTATGAATAAAACGACGACCATGACAAGCCCTAGTCCAAACGAGAGAACATGTGTGGTAAACAACAGCGCTATAATAACTCCATACCGAATAGGCTTATCGTTAATTTTCGGATAGTTAACTATTAAAAGCACAGCAAAAAAAACAATCAATGCATAGCTTCGTGCAAACACAGGATAAAAATACATAAACAAGCTACTAAAAAGCAAAGATATTTTTACAATGTATGAGCCGTCATAATATCTTGCCAAAATATAAACAGACGCCGTCATAAAAAAAAGGCTAATTAAGTTCGCGGTAATATACGGAAAGCCTAGTTTTGCAAACGGCATCAATATTAAATAGTATAAAAAAGGGTGCCCCTCATATTTTAAAACTTCAAAAAGTTCAAATATATTTGTATCGCGAGCAATAAGCCACGATTGAGCCTCGTCAAGCCACGCTTCGTGGTTCAACAGCAAAATTAAATTAACAGCAAAGTAGACGGCAGTTAACAAAAGCGCTTTGTAATCCGATTTAAAACTATTAAACATAATACTACCTATCTGTATAAAATTCAAAAAATAAAAAAACAGGCTGACAAGTTTCTAAAACTTATCAGCTTGTTGGAGCTGTTGAGCAGATTCGAACTGCCGACCTCGTCATTACCAATG
>CAYJJR010000037.1:0-19617 GCA_964370565.1 uncultured Oscillospiraceae bacterium
ATTCCCTGTCATTGCGTTTGTTTCGTATGTGATTTTTTAGTATTGTAACAGATATTTTTTTTTCTGTCAAGCGTTTTTTAAAATTGTTGCGAACATCTCCCAAAAATGGTATATTTATCATATCGAATTTTTCGGAGGACAAACGATGACACCACAACAACAAAAAGGTCTTTTTGCCGAATTTAATGGCGCAAGGCTAGCGTTTAAAAATACAAAATTTCTTTTAATAGTATTAAAAATATTTTTCGTTATATCCGCCGCGGCGATGACGTTTATGCTTTCGCTTCGCGGAAACTACCTTGTTTGCATAGCTTCTGTGGTTTTATCGTTTTTAATCTTTTGTTATCTTACGTTTAAAAAGGATCTTTCCAAAACTTTTTTTAGCGACATTAATATTATTATACTTTTTGTTTCGGTTATACTTTGTTCCTCGTACATTCTTCCGCTTGCCGAAGGGCTTATTATGAACCACCCCGACGAGTATGTCGCTTTTGTTGGAATAGAAGTCGCTAAAAACGGTGCTCGGCTTTCGATGTTTGCGGTTATCGTTTTGTTTTATATCTTTATAAAATGTTTTTTTGATGGCGCGAAAATTTGGTTTAAAAACTCGGACAGCGTTGAGAGACGTTTTCTTTTTGTAACGTTTGGCGCGCTTTCGGCGCTGACTATTGTTTTGTACCTTTCGACCGACATGTTTTATCTTCCCGAGTTTGGCGACAGCGTAGTTCAATATAACGTTTTGTTTTCAAACGACACGGGCGACCTTTTGTTGTCCGACGTATACAGCGACATTAACGCCCCTCAAAACGACTTGCGACATCCGCTTTTCGCGGTGTTCTCGCTTCCGTTTTCGATGACGGCACATTTTATATCGGAGTTTTTGCTTTTCGACCGCGCCGGTTATCCCATACTAATGAACATCTTCCAGATCTTTTTGTTTACCGTTAGCATGGTAACCGTTGCGAGAATGTTGAAAATTTCGGGCGCTTTAAAGGTTTTGTTTTTGGTTGCTGTCACAGTTTCCTATCCGTTTCTTTTAAACAGCCTTAACATGGAACAATATGTTTTTTCGGTGTTTTGGCTTTTGATGTTTATATATTTTTACACCGAAGATTTAAAAGGAAAAGAGTATCTTTTTATCGCGTCGACAGGCTCGCTTCTAACAAGCGGCTATATGTTCCCTTTGTTGACAAAAAAGGGGGACAGTATTAAAAACAAGATTGTTTCGGTTTTTGACGGAGCGATTAAAACGTTTGCTTTTATAACGGTGTTTGGCCAGCTCCCTGTTTTTTTTCGTTCGATTGAACTAGTTACCCATCTTGTTGGATTTTCGCGAACCGAGGTTACTCTTGTCACAAAGATAACACAGTTTTTTGATTTCGTCGCGTGGTGTTTTGTTGCTCCAAAAACGGGGATAGACGCCCTGTCCGAAACGTATATATCGTTCCAAATTCTTGCGACCGACAGCTTAAACATAGCCGGCGTCCTCATATTTGTCGTGGTGTTGCTGGGTTTTTTGTTGAACCACAAAAACAGCTTTGCGCGAATTTGTTTTGCTTGGGTGATGTTCTCGATAGCGCTTCTTGTTGTAGGCGGTTGGGGGGTTGACCTAAACGACCTGATACTTTACGTTGGGTATTTTTCTTGGAGTTTTATAAGTCTTGTATATCTTTTTATAGACAAAGTATTCAAAAAGTCCGTTTATAAAATCTCTGTGATGTCGGCTTTAATTGCAAGCCTTTTGTATTTCAACATAAACGGAATTGTAAAGATAATTGGTTTTGGGCTTGAATATTACGGAGCTTAACTATCCGCGATTTGTTGTTCAACCTTTTCGGGGAAAAACGTGAGAACAAATGTGACAACGGCGGAAACGCCAACTAAACTATAGATTATGCGCGAGGCTAGTTGCATACTTCCTCCAAACATAAACGCGACAAAGTCGAAACGCAAAAGCCCATACAGCCCCCAGTTTATCCCTCCGACCACAAGAATGGCAACAAAAATTTTTTTAATAATATCCAAATATAAAACGCCCCTTTAAAACAATATTTATTATAAAGTATATGTATAAAAAGATAATATATACAAGCGATAAAACGGGTTTTATGTTAAACTTTTTCGGCGTTATTTAAATTGATAATTATTATGGTTTTTGATATACTAAAAAGCGGAAAACAAAGCCGTTTTCTAACCTAACTTATAAGGAAAAATTTTTATAATATGATTAACGAAATAACGATTAACGCACACGCAAAGGTAAACTTGTCGCTCGACATAACCGGCATTCGCGAGGACGGATATCATATGATGGATATGGTTATGCATTCAATCGACCTTGCGGACAGCGTTACTGTGAAAAAGACCGACAAGGACGGAATTAAAATAATAACAAGCGCGAGGTATGTTCCGAACGACAAGCGCAATATAGCGTATAAATCGGCGGATATGCTTTGTAAAGCGTACGGCGTTGAACCAAAAATTTCTATCGAGATAAAAAAAAGAATACCGACCCAAGCGGGGCTAGGCGGCGGCTCGTCCGATTCGGCGGCGGTGTTTTACGCGGTTAAAAGGTTGTATGATATCGATATATCCGAAAAAGAACTATTAAACCTTGGCGAAAAAGTCGGCGCAGACGTGCCGTTTTGCATGGTTGGGGGCGCCGCAAGGGTTTCCGGCATAGGCGAGATAATTTCGCCAATCTCTCCACTTTGTGACGCTTGGTTTGTCGTCATGATGCCAAGCACGGGAAACCCGACAAAAGAGCTGTTTTCACGGTTTGATAAAGCGCAGCATTTTGAGCGCCCCGACACAAAACGTGTCGCCGACGCCGTTGAAGCGGGAGATATTCCGCTTACCGCTATGCTTATGTGTAACGTGTTTGATACGTTTGAGACGAGCGATATAACGGTTGAATATAAAAATCTTTTGCTTAAACATGGCGCGCTTGGGGCTTCGCTTTCGGGCAGTGGCGCGGCGGTTTTCGGGGTGTTCACAGATAGGGTTAAGGCTTTGCGTTGCAAAAATGCGCTTAGCAGAAGTTGTAAGAACATATATCTTGCGCGGAGTATAGACAGGGGATTTACGGTAGTTTCGGAAAAATAATTTTCTAAACTTGAATAAACAAAAACAAAAACGCCAATTCTTTAGTCAGAAAGATGAGGCGTTAATTTTATGAACAAAAAACAACTCGCACTACTTTTAGGAACAATTTTTACTATAGTCGCAAGCTTGGTACAATCGAGCTTTTCGGGCGTGTTTCAACAGGTTCGCGACAACACTATTCGTGTACACATCGTCGCAAATTCAAACGATTATATCGACCAAGCGGTTAAACTTGAGGTTCGCGACGAGATACTTGTTAAAACCGAAGGGTTGTTAAATTCTAATTCTAAACAACAAGCGGTTCAAAACGTTGAACAAAACCTTTCGGATATAACCGTTCTTGCCGAGGAGACTCTTGCGAAAAACGGTTTTGATTATCAAGTGAAGGCGTATCTTTGCGAGATGTTTTTTGAAGAACGAACGTATGACGGCGAGTTCACGCTCCCGGCCGGTAACTATACCGCGTTAAGGGTCGAGCTTGGGGAAGCCGCCGGGGAAAATTGGTGGTGTGTGCTTTATCCTCAACTTTGCGTTCCGTCCGCAGTCGATACAAAAGAGATTACAGACAAAAGTCTTGGCGAAAAAGCAACCGAAGTTTTAACCAACAAATCTAAATATACAATAGCGTTTAAAACGGAAGAGATTATACAAAAAATCTTTAACGACGATTAAACCGAAGATTAAACGAAAAAAGCGTGACGCCGAACCCACAGATGTTGGGTCGGTGTCACGCTTTTTGTATACAAGAACGAGCTACTGCGTTGTATAGTCAAAAAATCAATTAACAGAATAATTATTGAAACTATTAACTAATCAAGTTTTGAAATAAACCGCTTGGCTTCAAGCACATTTCCGGGGAAAACGGTTATCTCGTCTATCCCCATGTTGATAAGGCTTTTCGCAAGATATCTCTCGCTTGCAAACTTTCCACATGCCGAAATCGGAATATTGTTGCTTTTGGCGGTATTAATGACGTATTCAAGCAAAAACGTTATTGCCGGATGCGACGGGTTGTAGTATTTCTCCATAGTTGGGTTTTGCCTGTCGGCGGCAAGGGTATATTGAACAAGGTCGTTTGTTCCGACACAAAAGAAATCTGTGTGTTTTATAAGCTCTTTTGCCAGTATTGCGGCGGCAGGGGTTTCTATCATTACGCCGAGTTTTGGGCGACGGTATGAAATTTTTTCGCGGTCAAGCTCGAAAGCGACTTCGTCCATAATGCTTCTAACCGCGACAACCTCGCTAACCGCCGTGACCATCGGCATTAAAAGTTCGATGTTACCGAACGACGAAGCCCTTAAAACGGCGCGAAGATGTGTTCGGAAATGTTCGCGATGTTCAAGGCACATGCGAATTCCGCGCAACCCTAACGACGGGTTAAGCTCGTGGGTAAACGTGTCTGATTGTAGCCGTTTATCCGCCCCAAGATCGGGAGCGCGAACGACGACTTTTTTGCCTTTAAGCGCCATGGCGACCTCTTTAAAAACCTCGAACTGTTTTTGTTCGCTCGGCAAAGCTTCGCTTTCGATAAACATAAACTCGGTTCTAAAAAGCCCAACACCGTCGGCGCCGCTTTCGATAGTTTGTGAAATATCCTCGACGCCCGAAATGCTTGCACTCACGGCGACTTCTTTTCCGCTTTTGGTAACACATTTACGCTCTTTGTATTTGCGCAGTTTAATTTTTTGGAACAACAGTCTTTGCTGTTTTTGTCCGATACACTGAACGGTAGCTTCGGGTGGGTCGACAAAAATTTCGCCCGAAAATCCATCTAAAGCTATAACCGAATCCTCTAGCTTTTGATAGTTTGGTATGTCTGTTTGATATATGTATGGTATGTTTAAAATTTCTGCTATTATTGCGGTGTGGGAGGTTGCGCTGCCCTCTCTTGTTATGAAGCCGGCAACGTTTTCTTTGCTCAAACGAACCGCCTCGCTAGGGGTTAGGTCGTTTGCAACCACAATTACGGGGGACGAAATATCAAAAGGCTTTGCGACACATCCGCTTTGTATGCCGATAAGACGCTTTATAATGTCTTGGACGTCAATGGCTCGCGCCCTAAAATATTCTTCGTCCATGCTTAGGAAATAGTTGCAGTACTCCTCGAAACAATGTTTCGTGGCATATTCCGCCGAAGTTTTTTCGGTTTCGATACAGTTTATAACGTTTTGATCAAATTCTACATCGTGTAGCATGAGTTGTTGTGCTTTGATTATCCTCGCGTCATGTTCGCCGAGTTCAACCAAAGCGTTGTTGTACAAAAGCTCGAGTTGAGCTTCCGCAATTTTTTTTGATTCAAAGTATTTTTTTATCTGACCTTCGCTGTCCTCAATCGATTTTTTTTCGATGTGTGGAACAACGTTTTCAAATACAAAACACTTCGCCAGTGCAAATCCGCTGTTTGCAACTTTGCCGACATAACTTTTCATCAAATCGAACCCCCTCTATTTGATATCCTACATTTACACCTCTTGTTTAAACAAAACAAAGCCCAAATTATCAGTTTTTCTGATAACTTTAGACCTATATTTTGGTATTTATTATTAAATATTTATTAGATAATAACAAATACAAAGTGTAAAGTCAATCTATCTATGTGCAATATCCACAATTTTTATATTTTGCACAAAATTTATGCGTTAATTTTATATAATTTGCAATCTATTTAAAACCCAATAAAGTGGTATAATCATTTGAGAACATTATAATTCTGTTGTCTTAGCCTTACTTTAAAATAATATGAATAGAATTTTTTATATATTAAAAATTTTACATTAAACAAACGATATAGAAAAGGAGTTTTTGACATGAATAGCAAAACAACAAAAACAAAAGGAAGCTTTAAAAGCGTTGACGGAAAAACCGAAATCCATTACTATAGCGTTTTGCCAAGCGGAAAACCCAAAGCAGTTGTGCAGTTTTTGCATGGCATGGCGGAACACAGCGAGAGGTATAACGAATTTGCCGAATATCTTGCGCAAAACGACATAGCGTTTTACATATCGGACCATCTAGGTCACGGAAAAAGCATAGCAGATGACGCATGTCTTGGTTTTTTTGCCGAACAAGATGGTTGGCAAAGCCTTGTTAAAGACGCAAAAACTTTAGGCGACATAATAAAGGCTAACCATCCAAAAACACCATTTATCGTGGCGGGACACAGCATGGGTTCGTTTGTGTGCAGGGCTTATGTATCGTTTTACAAAGATTTCGCTGACGGCGCTATCTTTGTCGGAACAGGAAACGCAACGGCTATAACCTCGGTTGGAACATATATCGGAAAAGCGTTTTCGTTATTCAAGGGTAAAAAGGGCAAAAGCGAACTCATGCAAAAGCTTTCGTTCGGTTCATACAACGACAGAATTGAAAACCCGAAATCTAAAAACGACTGGCTCTCGCGCGACGCGAAGGAAGTTGAAGCGTACGACGCGGACGAGCTTTGCGGTTTTGATTTTTCGGTTAGCGGTTTTTCCGACGTTGCGGCGATGATGTCTTTCGTTTCAAGCAAAAACTGGGCCGCCTCTGTTTCAAAAACAGCCCCGATATATATTATAGCCGGGGGACAAGACCCGGTCGGAAACTACGGAAGCGACATAGTAACGGTGGCGGAAATGCTTAAATCTTCGGGAGTTCAAAACGTTAAACATAAAATATACGCCGACGACCGTCACGAGATTTTAAACGAGCTTGACAAACAAGAGGTTTTCTGTGAATTTTTGAACTGGATAAACGACGAGGTGGTTCAATGAGTAAATATATTGTAGCGCTAGACCAAGGAACGACAAGTTCAAGGGCGATTATCTTTGATAAGCAACAGAACATTTTGGAGGTTGCACAAAAGGATTTTCGCCAGATATACCCGCAACCGGGATATGTTGAACATGACCCGCTTGAGATATCGACGTCGCAATATGTAGTCATGACCGAGGCTATCGAGAAAAGCGGCATATCGCCCTTAGACATTGCGGCGATTGGGATAACAAACCAACGCGAAACGACGATAGTTTGGGACAAAAATACCGGGTTGCCGGTTTATAACGCCATAGTTTGGCAGTGTCGAAGAACGGCGGATATCTGTGAACAGTTGCGCGAAAAAGGTCTTGAAGATGTCATAAAACAAAAAACAGGGCTTGTGCTTGACGCGTATTTTTCCGCTACCAAGATAAAATGGATATTAGATAACGTCCAAGGCGCGAGAGAAAAAGCAGAAAACGGCGACCTTCTTTTTGGAACGGTCGATACATATCTTGTGTGGAAACTGACCGACCGCAAGGTCCACGCGACCGACCATACAAACGCCTCGCGAACGATGCTTTATAACATAAACACGCTCGAATGGGACAAACAGCTTTGTGAACAACTTTCGATACCGATGTCGATGCTCCCAATCGTCTGCCCTAGTAGCCACATATACGGACATGTAAAGATTAAAGATGTTTCTGTTCCTATTGCGTCGGTTGTAGGCGACCAACAAGCCGCGCTTTTCGGACAAACTTGTTTTGAAAAAGGCGAATGTAAAAACACCTATGGAACCGGCTGTTTCTTGCTTATGAACATGGGAGATAAAAGGGCAAGCGACACAAAAGGCCTTATAACCACGCTTGCCGCCTCGATTGACCATAAACCTCAATATGTTTTAGAGGGAAGCGTTTTTGTCGGCGGAGCGGTTGTACAATGGCTTCGTGACGAGATGAAGCTAATCAAGGACTCGAAGGAAAGCGGAATTATCGCCGCAAAGCTTGACGACAACGGAGGCGTTTACGTTGTTCCGGCGTTTACGGGACTTGGCGCACCACATTGGGACATGTACGCGCGCGGAACGATAATGGGGCTTACGCGCGGAAGCAAACCGGAACACATCATAAGGGCGGCTGTCGAATCGACGGCGTATCAAACGGCGGATCTCTTGTGGGGAATTGAAGAGGTTTCAAACACAAAGATAAGCGAACTTAACGTAGACGGCGGCGCGTGTCGCGACGAGTTTCTTATGCAGTTCCAATCCGACATACTCGGCATACCGCTAAGGCGTCCGATAATAAGAGAAACGACGGCGCTTGGTGCGGCATATCTTGCGGGACTTGCGGTTGGCTTTTGGAAAGATAAACAGGAGATTAAAAAGCTTTGGACGATAGACAAAGTTTTTGAACCGAACATCGACCCCGACAAGAAAAAAATATACATTAGCAACTGGAAAAAAGCTGTCGAAAGTTGCAAGAGTTTTCATGCCGATTAAAAGAAATATTTACCAATTAAATATTGTGTATAAATATTCATAGGATGTTTGACATAGTACGATTGGTTGTGTTAAAATGTTAACAGTGAACCGCTGTTTAATAATGGTTAAATTATTTTAAGAAGATGAGACTTAATAAATTGACATGTGTCAATAAAAAAAGAGGTGTGGTATGCTTATACTAAACATAGCCATCGGAATTTTTATTTTTTTGGAATCCCTTAATGTTTTGGTTTTGTATTTTGTGCCCGACCTCAACAAAGGAAACGGAGTTGCACTTTTCAACTTTTGGCACGAGGCGAAAAATGACCCGGAACAGGAACTGTTTGCGCGATATATGGCGTTTTGGGTTGCCGGAACAAAGCTTATTTTCATAGCACTTTTGGCGGTTATTTTGTTTTGTGCGGGCGAGAGGACAAAAGTTATGTCGCTTGTTGTGTTGACTTTAACAACCGCAACGTTTTTTTGGAAGCTATACCCGATTATACAAAAACTTGACGGTATGGGAAAGATAACCCCTAAAGGATATTCAAAAACGTTGGGGCTTATGATTAAAGGATTTCTCGTGATGTTTGTTGGGGCGTTGGTGTTATATTTCGCGTTGCCGATAATTTGGTAGGTCGAATAAAAAATAACAAGTTTTTTTGATTTACGGGTTGGCGAGTTTAAAGGGTTTAAAAATTAGATAAGTTATATAAACAAGGTGTCGCATTTTACTGCGACACCTTGTTTGCTGTTGTTTATTAAACCGGTTCTATTGTTTTCTTGACGAGAGATAGTCCGGAACTTGGGCAAAGATAATTGCGCCGAATATAAGCACACAACCCATAATCTCTCGTGGTGTTAAAGTTTCCCCTAAAAGCACAAATCCGGCAAGAACCGAAACGACCGATTCCAAGCTTACGATAAGCGACGCGACAAAAGGGCTTGTGTCACGTTGGGCTAATGATTGAAGAGTGAATGCTATTCCGCTTGAAAAAACGCCGGCGTAAATGATTGGAAACCAAGCCGCAATTATGCCTTCAAGCGTTATTGTTTCAAGCATAACGCTTGTAACAAGGCTTATTAAACCGCACACAATAAACTGGATACACGACATTCGCACACAGTCAACTATCGGGGAGTATTTGTCCAAAAGCATAAAGTGAAAAGAGAACATGACGGCGCACATAAACACGAGGAAATCGCCTATCGAAACCGAAAAGTCCTCTGTTATACAAAGAAAATACATTCCGACAACCGCAACCGCCGCGCAAAACCAAATAATTTTATGAACTTTTTTTCTAAAGATAAGCCCAAGTATTGGGACAATTACAATGTAAAGCGACGTTAAAAACCCTGCCTTGCCAACCGTTGTATACATGAGCCCAACTTGCTGGAAACTTGTCGCGGCAAACATAACTATTCCGCACAAAACCCCTCCGACAACCAGGTTTTTGTTTTGAAAACGTTTGAGCGAGTTTCCAAAGCTAAAGGTTGTTGAACTTTTGTCTGTCCTGTCAAACAACAACGCGCTTATGAATAGAAACAATGCACCGATAACCGAGCGCGCGGTTATATAGGTGAATGGGCCGATGTAGTCCATTCCTTGTTGTTGGGCGACAAACGTCGTTCCAAAGATTAACGCCGTTAAAAACAGCATTGCTATGCTTTTATAGTTTGTTTTTACCATGTAAATAAAGTTCCTTCTTTTCTCAAATTGACACGAAGATATATAATAGGTATTATGTTAAAAGAACACAACGAGTAGAATTATAACACAATCTGTCGTTTGAAACAACAGCAAGACAGATTTACAACAGTATAAAGGAAAAAAGATGAAAGCTGATTTACATGTACACACAAACGCTTCGGACGGTTTTTTGACAAGGGAACAACTTTTGGATATAGCGTATGTTTCGGGAATAGACACAATAGCGATAACCGACCACGACGCGATAGGAAACAGTTATGCAAAGCAAGGCGACAAAGTTCGCGTTATTACGGGGATTGAACTTTCCGCAATTAACCCGATTAACGGTCGAAACTTACATGTTTTGTGTTATCTTCCAAAAGAAAAAGAAGCGTTTACTCCGCTAATTGAAAACGCAAAAAACGAGCGCAACCGCGCCGGCGAGATAATGATAAAAAAAGCGTCAAAATATTACCCTATATTAACGGTTGAACGGGTTTGGGACACCGCTAAAGAGACAGGTTCGATATTTAAACAACATATTATACAAGTTCTAATTGACTTTGGGTATACAAAGGAACTATATGGCGATGAGTTTAAATTTTTGTTTGGTAAAAAAAGCGGTTGTTGCAAAGAGGATCCTATTTATTTTGATGCATACACCGTCTTTAACTATGTGCGAGAGTCGCGGTCGGTCGTGTCAATCGCCCACCCGACTATATATGACTCGTTGGAGCTTAGTGTCGAACTTGCAAAGATGGGGTTAATCGACGCGCTTGAAGTTAACCACCCACGAAACAATCCCAACATGGTTTTGGATATGAAAAAGATATGTCTTGAACATAATCTTTTTGAAACCGCAGGCTCAGACTATCACGGGCGCAACAACAGCAAAACTGTTATGGTTGGGGAAAAAACACTGGATGAAAAACAACTTAACAAACTTTTTGAAGCAAGCGAGAGGAAATAGTGTTTGTTCAGAAAGCATATAAAAAAAGGCGGCCTTGCGGTCGCTTTTTTTAGTGATGTTAATATATAAAAGATTAAGCTAAGTTTTTTTCTTCTTTTGCTCCGGCGCTGCGACAGGCACAGATTTTGCTTTTTTCTCGGGTGGGTTAAATATTCTAAACGTTACGTATACGACAAGCGAGAGCAACGCACACGCAAAGTATACCCCGCGAAACCCAACAATGTCGGCGACTATTCCGAACAACGCCACAAACAAAGCTCCGCCAACCCCGGTTGCGAACAGCATAAGTCCCGCGGCTTTTCCCGAGTTGTTCGGAAACTCTTTAACGCCAAGGCTTAAAAGCAAAGGCCAAACAGGGCCGAACGATAAGCCGGCGACAACAAACATAAATAAAGTTAAAATATGGCTTGTGCTAATGGCGATTATAAGCATCGTTGCAACCATAAGGAATTGGCTACGTGCAACGGCTTTTTTTGCGTCACCCTTTCCAAAGCCGTAGAAAAATCTTGAAATGGCGACCGAAAACCAAAACAACGAGATAGCAAGCGCGCCGTATTGGGGAACGTTAAGGTCAACCGATACGACGGAATCCGCAAAAAATACCGCGCTGGTTTCTATACCCGTATACGCCATCATCGAGAAAAACAAAACCAAAAAATAAGGTTTTAAAAACATTAAAAATCCGGGTTTTGGGTCATCTTTGTCGGCAAACTCGACACCCGGTATGTAGGTTATCTTTGTTGCTAAAAGCGGCGGCAAAAGCGCGATGAAAGCTATTGCGCATATCGTGAAACCAATGCGCCAATCGAACCCTCTAACCATCATCTCGTCAAGCATCAAAGGCCCTGTAACGGCGCCCATGCTAAACGAAAACTGTGTCATAACAATCTGTTTTTCGCTTTTTTCGGGGTTTGTGTCGGTGAGAACCGCGCCAACCAACGCTTCGACTGTGCTAAATGCTATTCCAATTACAAAGATTCCAAGCACAAACGTAAGAATAGAGCTTGAAGAACCGGCTATGTAACATCCAATCGCGAACACCGGAATGAAAACCGCGAGAACTTTTTTCTTTCCAAAATAATCCGCAACCCCTCCCATTACAAGCGAGCCTACTACGATAGCGATATATTGCGTTGCAATAATAAGCCCCGTGATTGAACTGCCAACGGCGAATTCGTGCGACAAAGAGAGCGTTGAAAGTTGGAAAGCTCCCGATTCAAAGCCTAGAATAAATGTTAGAAATAAGCAAATTGGGTAAAGGTATCTGCTGTTTGTTGTTGTCATATATAGTTACTCCGAAGATTATTTTGAGAAATATGAAGGGAAAGCACAATTTTTGATGAATTAAAGTTTCTCTTAAAAGTTTTACATTACGGATTATATAATAATAATTGAAAAATAGAATAAATACAAGTTATAATAATAATTGTTCAAAGAAAATTATTCAATTACCTTGAATTTTATTGATTTATTTTCGTAAATACATTATTATTAACAGATTGATACATAAATTAGGAAACATTAAATCTATGCTACTTGAAATAAACAATCTGTCGTTTTCATACGGTTCAAACGTTATATTTAACAAAGCGTCGCTTCGCCTTAACAGAGGGGAAAAAGCGACGCTTACAGGCTTTAACGGCTCGGGCAAGACGACGCTTTTAAAGCTTCTTACGGGAGAACTTTCAATCGACAGCGGCGATATAGTTTTTGCCGAAAACACCCTTCCCGGTTATCTTAGTCAAGTAAGCGATTTTTCGCTTACGAAAAGTATATTTGACGAGGTTAAAACGGTTGGTGGAGCCGAGCGCCTTTTGACAAGGATGAAACAGCTTGAACAAAACATGGCGAACAACCCCGATATGCTAGAAGAATACCAAGAGGTCAGCGCGCGGTATGAGGCGCTTGACGGCTATAACCTTGATTATACGATAAAACGCGTTTTAAAGGGTATGGGTTTTGAACAAAACGAATGGGATAAACCGGCCGGCGTTTTAAGCGGTGGCGAAAAAACAAGGCTTTCGCTTGCAAAACTGCTTGTGCTTAACCCCGATCTTTTGATACTTGACGAGCCGACAAACCACCTTGATCTTGTGACTATCGAATGGCTTGAACAGTATCTTTGCTCATACAAAGGTTCTGTGCTTCTCGTGTCGCACGACCGAAAGTTTCTCGACAACGTGTGTAAAAAAACGTTTGAAGTAATCGGACAAAAGATCGAAACATATAGCGGAAACTTTTCAAAATATCTTGTTCTTTCAAAGGAAAAAAATGAACGAGAAAAGGAACTTTTACGGCGAAACCAAAAAAAAGCAGAGGAGTTCCAACAATACTACGAAAAGAATATAACGCGCGCTTCGACGTCCAACATGGCGAAAAGTCGCCTTAAGATGAAAGCGCGACTAAACCTTGATGAGGTCGAAAACACCGAACATCAAAAGATTACGTTTGAAGTAGTTCCGGCAACCGAACCGTATAAAGAAGTTTTAAGTTTGAAAGATGTTTCTATAAAAGCCGGCAACAACGTACTTGTCGAGGGTATAACCGAAACGGTGCTTCGCGGCGAACGGCTTGTTATTGCCGGAGCAAATGGAACAGGAAAAACGACACTTCTTAAAACAATCCTTCGTGAGCAACTTCCGTTTGCAGGGAGGATAGTTTTGGGGGGCGGGGTTAAACCCGGGTATCTCGCCCAGATACCAAAAACGACCGAGACGGACAGCCCGTTTGATTTCATACGAAATCGATACCCAACTATGCCCCAACTTGAGGTTAGAAGCCTTTTGGCGGCGGTAGGTTTTCGGGGTGAAGATGTCTTTAAAAGCGGGGCGGGGCTTTCGGGTGGCGAACGCGCGCGGCTTGAGTTTTGCAGATTGTCGGTTGAAAAACCTAATCTTTTGATACTTGACGAGCCGACCAACCATCTTGATATTTATACGAAAGACGTTGTGTGTAACGCGCTTTCGGATTATAAAGGAACGCTTGTAACGGTTACCCACGACAGGTATCTTATGGAGGCTTTAAACGCAAAGATAATGTATCTTGCGGACAAAAAAGCACAAGTTTTTGAAAATTATGCGCAGTTTGAAAGTTATCTTAAAGCGGTAAAATCCGAAACTTTAAACGAGACGCAAAAGGGCGAGACAGAGCGACAGACAAACGTAAACGTTAACTCGAAAGAACAACGAAAAGAAAGAGCACAAAAACGAAATCGAATTTCTTTTCTTGAAACCGAGATAGAGAAACTTGAAACCGAAACTTGTGACATTGAAAAGGATATCAACAGCCAACAAACTTCGCAAGATATCGAAAAATTAACCTTTCTTTGCGAGATGCTTGAGCAAAAAAAGAAACTGCTTTCGGACTATTCGGAAGAATGGATAACTTTGTGTGATTAAAAAAATATATATTAAACGGAGAATTTAAGATGTACAAGATAGTTAAGAAACAAAACCTTAACCCAACCGTAACGCTTATGGAGATTGAAGCGCCGTTTGTTGCGCGAAAAGCAAAAGCCGGCCAGTTTATCATTCTTCGCGTCGACGAGACAAGCGAAAGGGTTCCGCTTACAATAGCAAATACCGACCTTGAAAACGGAACGGTTCAGATTATATACCAGATAGTCGGAGCGTCGACCCAGCGGCTTAACGCGAAAAACCAAGGTGAATTCATAAGCGATTTCGCGGGTCCCCTCGGAAAGCCGACACATATAGAAGGCCTTAAAAAAGTTGCGGTCGTGGGCGGTGGAGTTGGTTGCGCAATCGCATACCCCGTTGCAAAAGCGTTGCACGAACAGGGCACAGAAGTACATTCGATAGTTGGTTTTAGGTCGAAAGATCTTGTTATTCTCGAAAGCGAGTTTAAGGCGGTTAGCGACAAATATGTTATGATGTCGGACGATGGTTCAGTAGGCGAAAAAGGCCTTGTAACCGACGCGCTTAAAAAGCTTATCGAAAGCGGCGAAAAATACGACGAAGTTATAACAATCGGTCCGCTTATAATGATGAAGTTTGTCTCGAAACTTACCGAACAATACGGCGTTAAGACGTCGGCTAGCATGAACCCAATAATGGTTGATGGCACAGGAATGTGTGGCGGATGTCGGCTTTCGGTTGGCGGAAAAACGGTGTTCGCTTGTGTGGACGGTCCCGATTTTGACGCACATCAAATTGATTTTGACGAGGCGATGTCTCGTTCGACTATATACAAAGAACGCGAGAGAATTTGTCACGGAAACGAATGTAATCTCTTAAATCAAGGAGGAAAAGCGTAATGGCAGACATGACACCAAACAAAACCGCTATGCCGGTTCAAGACGAACACGAAAGAATTAAGAATTTCAAAGAGGTTGCTCTTGGATATTCAAAGGAGCAAGCCGTCGGCGAGGCGAAACGTTGCATAAACTGTAAACATAAACCGTGCGTTAATGGATGTCCCGTAAACGTTGATATACCGTCTTTTCTTGCGGCGGTTGCAAACGAAGATATCGAGGGCGGTTACGACATAATCAAAAAAACAAACTCGCTTCCGGCTATCTGTGGAAGGGTTTGTCCGCAAGAAAGCCAATGCGAGGCGCTTTGCGTTCGAGGCATTAAAGGCGAGCCGGTAGGTATCGGGCGCGTCGAGCGTTTTTGCGCGGATTTTTGCTTTGATACAAAATCAAAAACAGAGGTTGAAAAACCAAAAGCAGACTCGAAAAAAGTTGCAATAATCGGTTCGGGACCGTCGGGGCTAGCGTGTGCCGGAGACCTTATAAAAAAAGGGTATAACGTGACGATATTCGAGGCGCTCCACGTTTCGGGCGGCGTTTTGGTTTACGGAATTCCCGAGTTCAGACTTCCCAAAAGAATAGTTGAAAAAGAGATTAACAACCTTTTGGAACAAGGGGTTAAACTCGAGAAAAACGCTATCATCGGAAAAACACTTTCGATTGATGAACTTATGGGCGAGTTTGGGTTTGACGCCGTGTTTATCGGGTCTGGAGCGGGGCTTCCGAAGTTTATGAACATACCGGGCGAAAACCTTAAAGGGGTGTTTTCCTCTAACGAATATCTAACGCGTATTAATCTCATGAAAGCATACGAGGAAGGAAGCGACACACCGATTTTCAAAGCCCAAAACGTTGCGGTTGTCGGCGGCGGAAACGTTGCAATGGATGCCGCGCGTTGCGCAAGAAGACTTGGCGCAAACGTCAAGATAGTGTACAGAAGAACGGCAAACGAGCTTCCGGCGCGTGCTGAAGAGATCGAACACGCGATGGAAGAGGGAATTGAGTTTAATTTTCTTACAAGTCCAACCGAAATAGTTGGGGACGAAAATGGATTTGTCAAACAGATTATCTGCGAAAGAATGGAACTTTCGGAACCGGATGCTTCGGGGCGTGCGCGTCCTGTTCGAGTTGAGGGAAGCGAATATGCAATTGATATCGATTGCGTTATAATGTCTATCGGAACGTCGCCAAATCCGTTAATCAAAGATACAACTAATGGACTTGAGACCCAAAGATGGGGCGGAATAATCGTTGACGAAGCGACCGGCGCGACTTCTAAAAAAGGCGTTTATGCCGGAGGCGACGCCGTCACGGGAGCCGCGACCGTTATACTTGCTATGGGAGCGGGTAAGACGGCGGCAAAAGCGATTGAGGAGTACTTGAAATAATTCGTAATTCGTAATGCGTAATTCGTAATTAAGGTGGTCGCTAAAGCGACGATTTAATTGATAGTTAATAGTGAATAGTGCAAGTGCGCCACTTCGTGGCGAGATTTGAATGAGGAGTTAGGAGTTAGGAGTTAGGAGTGTTGGTGCGGCTTACGCCGCGATTTAAATGACAAGGTTTTGAACTTTTGCATAAGCATTAAAAAACCATCGTAGTTCAAAACACCCGACAACGCAAAAAAAGAACGTAGGGGGCGGATTTCTGTCCCTATTCCTTGTGCCCTCGCCACATAAAACAAACATAACGATACAATACCAGTTGAATTTAATTTTAAATTTGCCGAAAGGACAAAACATGCGCGACGTCAAAAACATGATTAAAGGGTTTAAAAAACAAGGTGCAAACTTAAACTTTAACAGAAAAGATATTAATCAACTGCTTTTTTGCGTTGTTCTAATCTCGGCAATACTTTTTGTTTCGGTTATTATGTTTAAAACCGATTTTATCGAGCTTGCTAAATGGTGGCTGTTGTTTTTTGCTTTTTCGATTATAACGCTTCCGCTAACGTCGGTTTTGTTCAAAGACTTTTTCGATAAAGGATATCTGTTTGGGAAAACGGTGGGGCTTTTGCTTTCGGCGTTGGTGCTTTGGCAACTGTCCTATCTTAAAATATTGAAATTCTCATTTTTTAGCTGTTTGATTGCTGTAATAATTTTGTGTGTTGGGTCGTTCGTTTTTTTGAAAAAATCAACCTTTAAAACGGAGATAACGACAAAAGATATCAAAATCTTTGCTGTCGTTGAGCTTGTGTTTTTATTGTTTTTGGTTTTTTGGACAACGACGGGGACTATCTATCCGTTCCTTTATTTTACCGAAAAACCGATGGACTTCGGCTATCTAATGGCTATTCGTCGTTCCGACTTTCTTCCGGCTAACGATATATGGTTTGCGGGGGAAAGCATAAACTATTACTATTTCGGACAGTATATCTTTGCGTTTGCCGGAGAGCTTTTGGGGAGCGGTTTCAGCGCAAACTACAGCATGGCGGTTACGTCGGTAGCGTCGCTTGCGTGTGGAATGACGTTGAGTATTGGTTTAACGGTGGCGAAAGATGCATTGGCGTTTGTTTCAAACAGGGTTGGCAGATATATTAAAACCGCGTTTATGTGGCTTTTTGGAATTGTTGCGGTTTTCCTTGTAAACTTTTCGGGAAACGCCCATAGTTTTTTCTATGGCGAAAACCACCCGGCAAACGGCTTTTTAAAACTTCTTGTTCAATGGGGGATTGTTCCTGTCGAAAGCGACATATCGACCTATTACTTTTTCAACTCGACAAGGTTTATAGGCCACAACCCCGATAACAGCGATCAAACAATTCATGAGTTTCCGGCATATTCTTATATACTTAAAGACCTTCATGCACATGTTTCAAGCATCATTCTTGTCGTGTTGTTCATCGGTGTTATGTATGCGCTTTTTAAAGCGTTTTTTAAAAAAGACGACAATCAACCGATAGGCGTTTTTTGTGTCGCCACAGGGATTTTGCTTGGAACTATGCAGATGACAAACTATTGGGATTATATTATATACACAGGTTTTTTCGGGGTAATCCTCTTTTGTCTTGTGCTGTTTAACATAGAGAAAAACGACCCAAATAACAGGCTTTATCTTGTTTCGGTAGTGGTTGTTGGTGGGGCGTGTGCCGCCGTGTTTCTTTTTATAACCGAGCCTATTGCATACGTTTTACTATATTCGGTAATCGCGTTTTTATCGTTTGCTTTGTACAAAACAAAAAATACAAAACAATCTGTCATACTAAAGATAGTCGCGGCGTTTGCCTCTTCATTCGCCATAGCAAACATATTGGCGCTTACGTTCTCGTTAAATTTTACGATGTTTTCAAACTCGATTAAACTTGTTCCGACCACAACAGAGCCGTGGCAGTTTGTCTTGGTTTGGGGCGCACACCTTGTGGGTGTGTTGGTGTTGATAGCGATTGTGGCGACGCAGTTTAAGCGAGAACGCCAACAAAAATTGCTTTTTGCAACCAACGTATTTATGTTGGCGGTTGCTGTTTATGGCGTAATTCTTATAATAGTCCCCGAGATAGTTTATGTTGTTGATATATACTATGGACATGTCCGAAGCAACACGATGTTTAAATTCACCTATCAAGGGTTTATTTTGCTTTCTCTTGCTTTGGCTTTTGCTTTTATAAAATCGACAATTTTTCTTTTAAACTCATCGTTTGACCAAAACAGAAAAAGGTCGGCGATTGTTGCTTCTTTGGTAGCCGTTGCAACAACGATTTTTATGATAGCTATAGTTGGAACATATCCTTTCGTTTCGTTTAAACAAGCGCTAACGTTTTACAGCGGACAAAGCGACGTCCTTTTCAAAGGTCTCAACAGTGGTTTTTCTTACGTTGAAAACATGGACGCGCCCGAAATTCCGGGTAACAGCTATGGCGAGCTTTCGGGGGTTGTCGAGGTTGCAGGGTGGTTTAACGAAACAAAAGAGGGCGAGTTTAATATACTCGAGGCGTACGGCGCGAGCTTTTCTAACTATGCGCTTGTGTCGTCGTACACAGGGCTTTCGACGATTATCGGACAAACGTCACACGAGCTTCTTTGGAGACATAATCCGTCAAACCAAGGCGCGGCAGACACGGCGATTAACGAACGAAAAGAACAAGTCAAGGCGGTTTATTTTTTCAACGATATAGAAAATTCGCGCGAGATACTTAAACGATACGAGATACAATATATAGTCGTAGGACCGCTTGAAAAAAAGCTGGGCGAAGATATGGGGCTTGCGGTTTTACACGATGTTCTTTTAAACTATGGAGAGATAGTTTTTCACGCAAAAGACGTTTATGTTATACAAGTAACATAGTTTGCGGTAAAAACCTTAACTGTTAATACGTTATGTTGTAATACAATTGATAGGTAACAAAAAAATAAAAAAGAACAGATCCGAAA
>CAYJJR010000038.1:0-19592 GCA_964370565.1 uncultured Oscillospiraceae bacterium
TTTCGGATCTGTTCTTTTTTATTTTTTTGTTACCTATCAATTGTATTACAACATACACATCAATTTTACACAAATTTATTATCAAAAGATTAATTTTATAAAGTTTTATAATCAATATATATCTTTGATTTGTTTTTTTGCTTTACATTTGATATAGTAAGAAAAATTATATGCGTGAGGACGAATGGATAAATGAAAAAGATAATACGAAAAAATATTGAGGCTTCCCACAGTTTGCACGACATGAATGTGACGGCTCTTGAAATAACCGAAAACGATATCGTTATGAAACTTCAATACGGCATGGTGAAAATTGTTCCACCCTACCAAGCGGTCGAGGGATTTGTTGAGTTTCATAACGTGGATTTTGACTTTTGTTGTGCATATGTATTTGATGGTGCTGGTAATACCGGCAATTTTAGCGGCAGAAAGATGTCATTAAAAAATTTTATAACAGAATTTCAACCGTTGGGTTTTGTTGTTATTGATGAAACATACGGATATAATATGTCGCATTTTGGCGGTTTCCTGTCGACAGATACCGGGCTTTCGGAATGCAAGATTGAAATAAGTCATATGGGTGATATGGTGTTTGTGGAAACAGAATAATCTTTTGTGAACACCTCGTCAATCTTAATACGGCCTTAGAAGTTCGCCTTCGGTGAATTTTCCGCCCGATTTTTTGTTGATGACCTTTGCGAACGTCTTGTGATCGGCATTTAAGATTAGTTCTTTTGGATATTTAATTTCTTTTAAAACCGCAAGCGACCATTCAAAGTTCCCTATGTTTGCGGCGAAATGACTGTCGCTTGAAACGACAACAGGAACTTTGTATTGTTTGCAAAGCTTTGCAATTTTGATACATTGTTCGGAAGAACCGGGGCGCGAAACGGGCGAACTGTTGTTTATCTCGACGATTTTTTTATTTTTAGCAAACGCTTTGATTGCTCGCTCAAGGTCAAAATCAAAACGAATGTCTCCACAATGTCCGATGACATCCACATGCTTGTTTTCTGCAATCGCAATCCAACCGTCGGTGTGTTCGTCTTTGGTCGTGGGTTCGATGCAAGGGTTGTGGTACGACGCAATGACCCAGTCGAGCTTCGCAAGCAGTTGCTCGGGAACGTCTAAACCGCCTTTATAATCTATTATGTTGGCTTCGACGCCGTTTATTATGAAGACGCCATCGTGTTTTTTTGGCAAAGACTTTCCGCTTTCGATGTTCCAAATATGCGGGGCATCGGGGAGCGCGGGGCCGTGTTCCGTTCGACAAAGAAACTTAATCTTTTTTTGTTTTGCAACCGCAAGGTTTTCCATCAACGTGCTGTATGCATGTGCGCACGCTATCGTGTGTGTATGTGTGTCTGCAATTATATTCAAAACTTAAATCCGTCCTTTTTTAAAAATTGTTTTGTTTGATATTAACAGATAAATAATCTTATACTAATATCGACTATAATTTTACCTAAAAAGATACAAAAAATCGAGTTAAAAGCTTTGATATATGGTTTTTAACGAAGATTTTTTGTCTGTCTTTTAAGGAGAGATTAGTATTAAAACTATGATATCATTTAAAAATACGATATTCAATGGTTATTGCTTTTTTATAACATAAATTTAACATTATTTAAAAACAACCGAGCCGTTTAAAGCTCGGTTTAAATTGATGTTTTTAAGCTGTCGGTGCGGGGGTGGAGTTTGGGTCGACTGTTGGTTCCGGAGTTGTCTCGACGGTCGGAACAGGTTCCGGCGTCGGCTCGACAGGAACTTCCTCCGTAGTTGGAGCAAGATTAGATGAAAGCACAAGCTTTCCGTCGGGGCCTATTGAAAATGGGCTGTCGCCTTGAATTGTATGGCTTAAAAGAAAATTGTGCCACATCATGTATGCTTCTTGTGTAAAGTGTATTCCGTCGAAAGCCGCTATGCTCTCGGGCAAAAATCCCGTAGAATCGCGGAAGATGCTGTTGGTGTCGAGGAAATAACAACCGGATTCAAGGGCGAGTTCTTTAATTAAAAGGTTGTACCTATCAAGGTTTTCAAGTGAATAGTATGTGGGGTTTGCAAGTGACGTTTCAAGAGTTACCGGCGGGAGCGATTGCAATATTATATGCATGTCGGGCGCGTTGGCCTTTAACGAATATACAAACGTGCTGTATCCTTGAATAAGATCGTCCGCCATCGTTACGTTGATACCGTTGGTTCCGAGCATGACATAAAGTTTGCGCGGTTTGAAGTAAAGAATAGCTTCATACATCGTCATAACTTCGCCGTTCGGAGCGTAGTAGAAAGGGCTTGTCATGGCGGAGGACGGGTCGATTCCGCGAGCCCAAATAGTTTTGTAGCCTTGCAAAAAATCGTGTAGGCCGTAACCCTCGGTCAACGAGTCGCCTACAAATATCGTGTCGGAAAAATAGGACGGGTCGACAGGGGTTGTCTCGGTTAAAATAGTTCCCTCTATTTCGCTTACCTCTTCTTCGACAATCGTGTCGGTTAGGTAGGACGGAACTAAACCCTCTGTGTCAAAATGAAGCGCTTCTTTGTTGCTGTTTGCGGCATGTGAAACAAACGGCAACAGATAGACTGTGACGGTTAGCAATGCGAAAAAAACTAACGGAAATATACGCTTTTTTAAAACGTATAAAAAAGGTTCTTTTCTATTTATAATTCGTTTTTTGTTTTTAATTTTAACTTTTTTTCGCAAACTTTTGACTATGCTCCTTTTCTTTCCAAGTCGCAATGCAGTAAGTGGTTTTGTTTTAAACTTGTTTTTATATAAGATAAGACTATAAAAACCTGTTTAAATGAAATATTAAAAAATATAACTCATATTATTATAGCATTTTTGATAAATTATTCAATATAAATTTGTTAATAAAACGATTACAAAACGAATATTGGCGATTTTACAAAAATTTTTTCTATATTACAATATAATTGTTGACAACTTGTGAATATCTATGTGATTATATATATAGATACAAACAAATATAGTAGGGAAGATATGAAAAAGAGTTTAACAATAAATTGGATATTCTCGATAGCGTTGGCGGTGTTAATAGGTTTGACATTAGACAACAACCCGTTTTCCAACATAACCGCCGGCACAGATTCAAGCGTTTTTATAACTATCGGAAAAGGCATAGCAAGTGGTAATCTTCCGTATATCGACTATTTTGACCACAAAGGTCCTTTGCTTTATCTGTTTAACTTCATTGGCTGGTTTTTCGGCGGTTTTTTCGGGGTGTTTTTGATTGAAGTTATAGCGATTGCGGTTTGTGCTTTTTTTGCGGTGAAGACAGCAAGACTTCTATTTTGCGACATAGCTTCGTATATAGGAACTGTGTTGGGTTTTTTGTGTCTTGGTGTTTTGCTCCAAGGCGGAAACCTCGCGGAACTTTATGCCTTGCCGTTTATATTCATAGCGTTTTATATTTTCTCTAAATATCTTAAAACTTCAAAACTGGTTTTAATGGAAATTGCCATTACAGGCGGATGTTTTGCGGCAACATTGCTTTTGCGCCCCAATATGTTTGGGTTGTTTTTTGCGTTTTGTCTTGTGATTTTTGTTGATTTGGTTATAAAAAAAGAATATGTTTCGTTGTATAAATGTGTTAAGATGTTTTTAATTGGTTTTGCGGTTTTTCTTTTGCCAACTTCTGTCTATCTTGTTTTAACAAACAGCACGGCCGCCTTTATAGAACAGTTTCTTTTGTTTAACATGAGTTATGCAAGCGATGGTTTTGGCGTTGAAAGAATGGTTTTAAACGTTAACCAGTTGAATGAATACATACCGGTTGTGTTGTTATTATCTGTGTCTCTTTGCTTTTTTATAACGGACAAAACCAACAAAAAAATATTTCTCTCGGTTTTTGTTGGTTTTTTGGTCTCGCTTTTTTTAGTGTTGTATTCAAGGGCATACTACCCACATTACAGTATTGTTTTGTTGCCGTTTATCGTTTTTGTTTGTGTTTGTGTGCTTGACTTTGGAATAACAAAGTGTAAAGGTTATCGCATAGTAGCAATAACGCTTGTTGGTTTGCTTTTGTATAGCAGTTTTTTTGAAGCGTACAAAGGTTTTTTTGAAACCGTTGTGTATAAAAATTTAACCGCGACGTCAGAACAAAAGAGTTCGATTATGTCCGCGGCGGAGTATATAGAACAAAACTCCAACCCACACGACACGATAATTTCGATAGGCAACCGATGTGAGATATATCCATATGTAGATCGAGACATTGCGTCGAAATACCTATATCAAGATCCGATTATTAATATTTCAAACGAGATAGCGAGTGAATTCAAACAGGATATTATAAACAACCAACCGAAATTCATTATATTTTCGTTCCACTTTCCTTTTGAACAATATGGAACTACGGACAGTCCGCTATACTTTTTGATAGATATTTTGAATAGCGAATATAACCTTAGTTATAATGAAAACGGAATAAGCATATACGAAAGGGTTTAACTATGTATGACGTAATAGTGGTAGGCTGTGGATTTGCCGGAGCGGTTTTTGCGCGAGAGCTTGCGGATAGCGGAAAAAACGTTATAATTATAGAAAGACGAAATCATATAGGTGGCAACGCTTATGAAGATTTTTCGCAAAACAAAATAAGGGTTCACCGTTATGGACCCCACATCTTTCATACATCAAACAAACAAGTTTTTGATTATCTTTCAAACTTTACCGAATGGTATAGCTATAACCATAAAGTAATAGGAGACATCAATAAAAAACTTGTGCCTTTTCCGATAAATTTTAAATCTATCGAACTTCTTTTTGAACCGCAAAAGGCTTGTGAAATCAAACAAAAACTTGAACAGCATTTTGGACTTAACACTAAAGTTTCGGTTTTTGACCTTATAAACTCGGCGGAACAATCGATTAAAGATTTTGGGCAGTTTGTTTTTGATAACATGTTCAAAAACTACACCGCCAAGCAGTGGGGCGTTGCCCCGGAAAAGGTTTCGCGTGACGCAATAAATCGCGTTCCCGTTATAATTGGATATAACGAAGATTATTTTTCAGACAGCTTTCAGTTTATGCCAAAAGACGGGTTTACAAAGCTTTTTGAAAACATGCTGGACCACAACAACATAACGGTAAGACTTAACACCGACGCGAAACAGGTATTAAACTTTGATTTTGAAACAAACAAGATAATGTTTGAAAATGAAGTTTTTAATGGGAAGCTGTTGCTTTCGTGTGCGCTTGATTATCTGCTTGATTATCGTTTTGGAACGTTACCTTATCGAACGCTTGATATGCGGTTCGAGGATATAGCAACTGAATTTTTCCAACCAAACTCGGTCGTAAACTATCCGAACGAACACGATTATACAAGAATAACCGAATTTAAATATCTTACGGGTCAACAGGACGAAAAAAACACGACAGTACTTAAAGAGTATCCTCTTGAATACACAAAAGACGGGGAACTTGAACCGTTTTATCCTATAAATAATGCTCAAAACGACGCATTATATGCGAAGTACAAACAAGCGTTAAGTGGGTTTGAAAATATCATACTTTGCGGAAGACTGTCACAGTATAGTTATTTTAACATGGACAAAGTAGTGGAAAATGCGCTTGAACTGGCTTTTCAACACAAACAAAATAAATAAAATTATAATCAGGGAGAATTGAATGGATAAACTTTACATAGTTGTTCCGACATACAACGAACAAGAAAACATCAAAGATGTTGTAAGCGGTTGGTACAGTGTTTTGGAATATGCCGACGAAAGTTCAAAGCTTGTCATTATAGACGACGGAAGTCGCGACGCTACCTTTGAAGTGCTAACGTCGTTAAAAGCGGATTTTGAAAATCTTGTTGTCATAACAAAACAAAACGAGGGGCACGGCGCAACGGTTTTGTTTGGCTATAACTATGCGCTTGAAAACGACGCAGATTATATCTTTCAAACCGATTCGGACGGACAAACAAATCCGGAGGAGTTTTTGGATTTTTGGGAAAAAAGAAAAGACTTTTCCGTTATAATAGGGGACAGGGTGAGACGAGAAGACGGCCTTTCAAGGGTGTTTGTTACAAACGTGTTGCGAATCGTTGTGTTTTTAATCTTTGGCGTTTATGTAACAGACGCCAACACTCCGTTTAGGCTTATGTCAAACGAAGTGTTGTCAAAGTATATAGTTAAAGTTCCGAATAAATTTAACCTATCAAACGTTTTGTTAAGTCTTTTGTTTGTGAAAAATAAAGAAAAAGTGTTGTTTTTGCCGATTACGTTTAAGCAAAGGCAGGGTGGGGTTAACTCAATAAACTTTAAAAAGATATGTAAAATAGGCGCTCAGGCTGTTAAGGATTTCAGAGAAATCAAAAAAACACTTTAATTTAAAAAAAAATTAAAAAAATGGGTTTATTTTTTTTCAATTTTGTTGTATTATATTAAAGGCAAACAAAACAGTATGTCATATATAACAAATTTGCTTGTGTAGCACAGCCGGTAGTGCAGCTCATTCGTAATGAGCAGGTCGTCCGTTCGAATCGGATCACAAGCTCCAAAAATTTCTCTTGTTAAGGCGAGGGAAATTTTTTGTTATATGCTGTTTTTTTCTTGTGCTTAGAGAAAAAATAAATGTATAAACTTAAATCAAAAAAAGAGAGGTTGGGTCTTAATCGTGAAAAAATATCTATGTTTAATTTTAATCTTGTTTTCGATTATAATTTTTGCAGCTTGTTCTTCTCAAACCGAACAAAATGAGCAAACCGAGCAAGTTTCAACAAATGTCGAACAAGACACGCAAAACGCCAAACAACCGACAGAAATATTAGAACCTAGTTCGCCAACAGAACAGCCGAGCATACCCGAAAGTTTTACGTTAGCCCTTTCGGAAAAATTCAACCATAGAAGTCATGATGATATTGTAGAAACTTCCGGCGAGATTGTTGTGGCATATTCCGTCATGAGCGAATTAGACTCCGATAAATATGATACAGTTATAGAGTTTTTCGACAAATCAACGGGGGAGAAAATTAACTGGTTAACAATTACCGAAAGTTATGTTGCTAGAAGTTTGGAACATGACAAAAACACAGGCGGTGTACAGTTCAAAACGATAGGAGATGGGGCTTGCTTTATCTATAGCATAGACAGCAATTATAATATAACTATCCACACTGTCCCCGAAAACCTACTGATTGAAGAAATAGAGCAACTTAATGAAAGCAACTATGCATACTGGCAATATAGCCAAAACATTTTTTCGTTTGACGGAACACCGGAACTTTTAGAAAGCAACCAAAACAACGCTTGGTGGGCGGTTTCAAACTCCGAGGGGATATTTGTGCAACCTATTGAGGGAAATCAAAATGATGAGCTTTTTTTATCAAATGAGATAATAAACGATGAATACGATTTTGCTGTATATGAGGATATTCCGGCGGCACATTTTAACGACGTGCGGCTTATGAGGGGTGGAGAGATATTGGTAGCCACCGTTGTAAGCCCGATGGCGCAAAGCGGCAATGTCGGAATCTACACCTTGAACATAAAAACCGGCGAAGAAATGTGGTATAAAGATATATTTTCCGCTATGATTGCATCGGTTGATTACCCAGACGATAACACAGTTGTAGCGTTTGGATATGATTTTGTAACGTTTATCGACCTTAATTCAGGTGAAACGGAAGTTTTGCAAACCCCCGAGTTCACATTTTTTATGACATATGATTTTGAAAGCTTTTTTGATACGTCGTTAGAAAACGGAACGGAAAATCTTTACATAACAAACAGCAGTTTAGGAATGAATCGCCAAATTCTAAAACAGTTCGATACCCCGTCGATATATATTATGAAAGTAACCGAAAACTTTGTTTTTGTTGCTTTAGATAATGGTGAATGTGTTGTCGTTTCGTATTAAACAGCTTCGTTACAATATATTAACATTTTCGTGATATAATTATATTTAAATTCATTTTTATGGAAAATTTGTTAACAATAAAGATAACAAATAACGGAGAACCAGATGTCGGAACTTATAACAAATTTTTTTCCTAACCCCGAGATAACGCGAGCGTTTCTTGTGCAGTTGGTTGAAACAAATGCCAACCTATTCGGTTGGTTTAATGCTATTTCGAGAATTGTTCTTGCGCTTCTTGCTGTCGTTGTGGTTGCGCGGTGTATATATTCGCTTTTTGCAACACAAAATCCTCTTGAGACATGGTGTTATTTTGACACGCTAGACGGCTATCATATCCCGGTACACCACTGGGAGAATATAGTCGGGCGGTCGTTACAAAGCGACATTGTGTTAAATATACCGACTGTAAGCCGAAACCATGCAGCAATTATACGAGATAACGACGGAAGCTACACAATAACCGACCTTGAGAGCAAGGGCGGGATTTTTGTCGGCGGCGAAAAAATAGAAAAACAGAAAAAACTTGAATTTGGCGAGATCGTCGACATTGGCGGGGTCAAAGGTTTTTTACGACCGCTTAATAAAGATGAAGAGGTAATGTCAACTAATCGACAACGCCCAAACAGGATATCTCACTTTACGTCGCTTTATCTTCTTTCGATCTTTCAAATAGTTGCGGCACTAACATTAATATTCAACATGCCGGAGCGTTTTAGATATGAAATTCCATTGAGCTTCATTTTACTTTGTGCCATGATGTGGTTTTATACAATATTCTTTAAGATAATTAAACGCATAGGTTTTGAGATAGACATAATGGCGTTTTTTTTGGCAACGTTGGGGCTTATTGTTGCCGCTTCGTTCAACCCTACACTTGTAGCAAAACAATTTTTAGCTATCGTTTGCGGAGTTGTTGCGTTTTTATTTATCGGAACATATCTTCGAGACCTTAAAAGGGCGGTTGCACTGCGACCGCTTGTTGGGGTGTTGACGGTTGGATTGTTGCTTTTTACGGTGGTTTTCGGAACTGTTGTGTACGGAGCGCGTAACTGGGTTTTCATCGGAGGGGTTTCCATTCAACTTTCGGAAATTGCAAAGATAACGTTTGTCTATGCCGGTTCCGCGACGCTTGCAACGCTTTTGACAAAACACAACCTAATATTGTTTCTAGGGCTAACTGTGTCGTGCGCGGGATTGCTTGCAATAATGGGCGACTTTGGGGCGGCGGTTATCTTTTTTATTGCGTTTATCGTCGCGGCATATATGCGCTCGGGAGACCTTAGAACAATTGCGTTGATTTTGGGTGGGGCATTGTTTGCATTTTTAATCGTGATAAGGTTCAGGCCATATATATTAAGCAGATTTTCCACTTGGAGAAATGCGTGGATATTTCCCCATGACGGAGGTTTCCAACAGTCGAGAACAATGTCTGCCGCCGCAAGCGGTGGGCTTTTTGGGACGGGCGCCGGAACAGGTTGGCTTAAAAACATTCCGGCGGCAAATACCGACCTTGTGTTCGGATACTTGTCCGAAGAACTCGGTCTCTTGGTTGCGCTTGCCGCCGCAGCTTGTATAGTTGGATTTGCGGTTTTTTCCGCGATGAGCGCACGAAACGCCCGAAGCACGTTTTACTCAATAGCGGCGTGTACAGCGTCGTCTATGATGCTTTTCCAGATGATTTTAAACATCTTCGGCTCGCTTGACATACTTCCGCTTACCGGAGTTACGTTTCCGTTTGTGTCGACGGGCGGTTCAAGTATAGTTTCATGTTTTGGTTTGTTAAGCTTTGTAAAAGCGGTCGACAACAGGCAAAACGCAAGCTTTGCCGCACGGCTTCAAAAAAGCATATTAAATAAAAATAAGAAAAAAATTAAGTTTGAAGTTTCGGGATAAAAGGGGGGAGAAGCTGTGAAAAAGGTTGCATCAAGAGCGATAGCAACGCTTATACTTGTCGGAATATTTATAATCGGTTTATCTTTTTATATAGTTAACCTCATGTCTGACGGAGATATGTGGGTTTCGTTTCCCGTCAACAGTCATGCGTATTACGAAGGGGTTTTAAATCGTGGAACCGTTTTAGACCGAAACGGCGAAGTGCTAGCATCTGTTGCAGACAACAAAAGGATATATTCTTCCGACGAGACAACTAAAAGGGCTACGCTACACGTAGTTGGAGACCGAGAAGGGAACATTGGTACAGGAATCCTCTCACAGTATGATACTGAACTTATGGGATATGATTTTGTTAACGGAGCATATTCTCTTTCCGAAAAAGGAAACAGGGTTAATTTAACACTCGACGCATATGTGTCAAGTGTCGCGCGAGAGGCTTTGGGATATCGAAACGGCGCGGTGGTAGTGTATGATTATGTAAAAGGGGACATAGTGGCGATGACAAGCACCCCGACGTTTGACCCATATCAAGAGATAGAACTCGAAGAGGACGACGACAGCGGTATCTATATTAACCGTGCCATATCTTCGACATATACTCCGGGTTCTGTTTTTAAAACGGTGACGCTTGCGGCGGCCATTGAAACTATTCCGGATCTTTTTGAGATGGAATTTTACTGTGACGGTTCGGTGACGGTTGCCGGCGAAGAGATTAAATGTGCCGGTATACATGGCTCGATAGATATAAACGAGGCGCTGTCCTACTCTTGTAACGTTGCGTTTTCCGAGGTGTCTTTAATTTTAGGCGGCGAAACTATCGAAAACTATGCCACAAGGGCAGGGCTGCTTTCACCGGTTGATATTGGGAGAATTCCGACGGCGACGGGACGTTTTGATATAGCGTCTGATGGAAGTTCAGACCTTGCTTGGTCGGGGATTGGACAGTATAACGACCTTGTTAACCCTACGGCAATGGCACGATTTATGGGGGCGGTTGCAAACGGGGGAACTGCTTCAAACCCGGGATTGGTGGATAGCATAACGACGGACAGCGGCGTTATTGCGGCGATACCCGAAAATTGGGACAACGTCAGACTGTTAAACAGGTCGACCGCAGATATGATTAAAGAGATGATGATTGACACGGCGCAAAACTATTATGGAACGTGGCGTTTCCCTGAAGGATTAGTTGTCGGGGCAAAGTCGGGAACGGCCGAAGTTGCAAAGGAAGATATTCCGCATTCGTGGTTTGTTGGGTTTTGTGACGACGAAAACATGCCATATGCGTTCGCTGTCATAGTTGAACATGGTGGCTGGGGACTTGATGCGGCGGCTGGGGTAGCTTCAAGCGTTATCGACGCGCTGTATCAACAGACATATTGATATTAGAGGTAGAATTAAAAAAGGATTTTTGATATAATTATAATCTATGTTATATCAAGTTAAATCCTTTTTTTGTTGTAATATTTAACTTGATACTTAAATTTAGATACCGAAGGAACTGTTATAAAGATGGTTTTACGCCTGTTAAAAAAAATACTTATTGCGTTTGTGCCGATAATAATAGCGATTATATTGTTCTTTTTGTTTGAGACTTATGATTATTTCGGAGTTAAGGGAACAAGCCTTTATTCGTCAAAACCTCTATCGACGATGAGAGAGCTAACCTTGACCGACAATAAAAACATAATACTAGGCGCGTCCCAGATGGCGAACCTTAACGTTGACTATATCGAGGAGTTGACGGGCGACAGGTATACAATGCTTGCGTTTGGTGGGGCAAATATGGACGAGACGGTCGAAAGTTTTTGGTATGCCGCAGACAGGGTTGACCTTGAAAAAGTCGTTATTGGAATGAATTTTTACACGATGGACGACAGCAAGGTTGGAGGAAGAATGGACGATGTTATAAAATCCTCTGAAAATGTTTTATATTTTATGAGCCATTTCAACTATTGGCTTGAGGCTATAAATGGTGCAAAGGTTGCGGCGCTTGATTTTTACGCCGATATTACGGGTAATGAGTCTGTGCGAGAGGTTGCGGATGATCCGTCGTCGTTTTCCCAGCTCGACCCCGTTTTCCCAACCGACACAAAAGACGGTTATCGAAGCGATCTTGCCGAGTATGCTGTTTTGATAGACGAAAATACATTTAATTACGGTGGTGTCGAAAATTATCTAGCGTCACTTTTGGAGATAGCCGAATATTGTGACAATAACAACATTCAATTGACCTTTGTTTTTTCACCGGTTCATAAATCTGTTTACGAAAATGTTGTTAAACCAAAAGGTTTTGAACAGCACATCGAACAGTATAAAACCGCGTTAAAAGGAACAGCAACTATATATGATTTTGAAGTTATCAACGAATTCACCTCGAACGACGACAACTTTATAGACGGTTTTCACGTAGTGCTTGAAAACAAAAAGCTGATGGCAAGGATAATTTTTGATGGCGAACAGACCGATATATGTGAAATATATCCGAAAAGCTAAAAAGTATTTCCAAGATTTCCTCCGTTAGGCGGAAGATTACAAAAAACAAACGAAAGAGAAACTCTGTATGCTTTTAAATTCAGTAACATTTCTAATTTTTCTTCTTACGGTTTCGATTATATATCTAAACATAGGGAAAAAGTTTCAAAATTCATTTTTGCTGCTTTCGAGTTTTGTGTTTTATATCGTGGGTGCGCCACAGTATGCGTTTTTGCTTATATTAACTATTGGGATTTCTTTTTTCGCCGGAGTACAAATCGAAAAAGCGTCGTCACAAAAAGCTAAGAATATTATCGCTACGTTGGTTATATTGTACGCTGTTTTCGTTTTAGTGTTTTTTAAATATTTCAATTTTATAAGCGAAACGGTTGCGCTTGCTCTTTCGGGGACAGCAGAGGGCGCGTTGTCGCTTGTGCTTCCGCTTGGTATTAGCTTTTATACGTTCCAACTTATAGGGTATATTCTAGACGTAACAAGAGGGAAGATAGACGCGGAAAGGAATTTTATAGACTATGCACTTTTCATGAGCTTTTTTCCGCAAATTATTTCGGGCCCCATTGGGAGAGCGACTGAACTATTGCCGCAATATAAACAACACCATACCTTTGACTATGGCAGGACGGTTGAAGCGTTACAACGGATATTGCAAGGCGCGTTCAAAAAAGTTGTGGTTGCAAACGGTATTGGGGTTATAGTTGATGGATATTTTGGGGTTTTAAATGAATGTCGCGGCGCGTCGCTTATAGTTGCAATGTTGCTTTATTTTGTTCAACTATACGCCGATTTTTCGGGTTACACCGATATGGCGGTAGGCTCGGCGAGACTTCTCGGGATTAAACTTCGAGAGAACTTTTCGGCTCCCTATTTTTCGAGAAACTATTCTACGTTTTGGAGCAGGTGGCACATATCCCTTTCGTCGTGGCTACAAGATTATATATTCACACCACTTGTTTGGTCTAGGTGGTTTAATAAAGTTGTGTACAAAAACAAATGGGAAGAGAAAGCCCCTCATTTTATAGCGAATATATTTATTGTTTTTGTCATAAGCGGAATATGGCACGGAGCAACGTTGAACTTTTTAATTTGGGGTTGTTTACAAGGATTGTTTAGGATAGGGGAGGAACTTATCCACAAATGGCGCAAACGCCCGAAAAAGATTAAAAACAAGATGTTGGACAAACTCCGCAACGCCTCAAAGATTTTGTTTGTTAATATTCTTTGGATTTTCTCTCTTATATTTTTTCGTGCCCCAACCTTTTCGGAAGCTTTTTATGTTGTTTCAAACATGTTCTTGCCCGAAAAAGAGGGAACATATCTTGTAAGAATTCTTGATTTTGCCAGCAAACAGATAAGCCGAAGCACAAGCTATTATGCACTTTATTTTGGTCTGATAATTTTGGGTATTGTGTTTATAATCTACAGCGACTTTAAAACCGCAAGTAATATAAAAAAAGGGATTGATAACAACGCGTTATCCTCTCTTTCAAAACCGAAAAGATGGATTTTATATTGGTTTTTAGGTCTTTCGACCGCGACTTTTTATCTAATCGGAATGTCGGGCGCGGCTATCTCGTCACAATTTTTGTATATGGGATATTAGAGACTTTGCTGTTTTGCTATGTTGTACTTAAAAAGAATAATAAAGGGGCTGTAACGAAATTTGTTCTGTTTCGTCACAGCCCCTTTTAAGTATATCTATTCACCAAGGATTTTATCAAGCATTATTAAACAACGTTGTAGATGGAAAGGCCCTTTGAACGTGCTACCTTTTGTAGAAGGCTCGGTTGGTTTTCCGTCGCGCCTAAGATAGCCGTACCATTCGCCATACTGCTCGTCCGCAAAATGCTGTTTACAGTAGTTTGCGACCTTTAACAGCCATTCAAGGTAATAGTCGTCGCCCGTGTCTTTATAAGCCATGGCAAGCGCTATTAACGCTTCGTTGTGTGGCCACCAAAGCTTCATATCGTGTTCATATGCTTCGGGTGGTTTTCCGAGGCAATCGATGAAATATAAAATGCCGCCATATTCTTTGTCCCAACCGGTTTCAAGCGCATCTTTGATTATGCCTAAAGCTTCATTATACAGTTTGCTGTCGTCTTTTCTTTTGGCATATTCCATCAAAAACCAAGCACATTCGATATCGTGCCCCGGGCTTACAACACGTCCGGCTGTGATTTCGCCCATGAATTCGCCGTTCAATCCGACAGTTTCAAGTGTGCACTTCATCTCTTTTTTGCGATGGTATTTTATAATTTGCTCCACACATTCGGCGCTGTATCTGTCGTAAAGCTCTCTGTTTTCGGGGTCAACTCTATATAGAACGTTGCTAATGTTTAAAAAAATCATCGGGTTTGCAAGAGCTCTTCCGGTTCTTGTTGTCTCGATTGTTTTGGATCCGAGACCTGTTGGATCCTTTATCAAACCATTATTAAGGTCATATATAAGTTGATACGATTTTCTGGCTCTTTCAAGATGTTCCTTTTGTTTAGTTAAGCCATAATACTCTGCGTTTGCAATAGCATAAAACCCTTCGGAAAAACAGTATCTTCTTTGTCTTAACGGAAGCCCTTCCGCCGTCACGGTGAAATACATTCTGTCGCCCATGTCTCGATTTATACAATAGTTTTCCAAAAAATCAAGGCAGGATTTCGCAACATCAAGCCATTCTTGCTTTTGTCCGTAGACATTGCAAAGATATGAAAAAGTCCATGCAGAGCGCCCTTGCATCCACACAGCTTTGTCGGTGGAATAAACCTCGCCTTTTCTATCAAGACAGGTATACATTCCTCCGTTTATTTTATCAATTCCGTTTTTAAGCCAAAAATCAATAGATTTATCAAGCTCAGATTTAACGAAATCACGCAATTCATTAAGAGTTTTCATAAAGTTCTCCTGTTAATTTTTTGCGATGAGTTTAAAAAGTCCTTGAGCAAAACTTTGTTGACTTTCAAGATCAAAATGCATGTAGTCTACATCTGTCGGTGTCACAAATTCATTTGAATCTAAAAATTCACAGCTATATTGTTTTGCCAAATCTTTATAGAGCCTTGGAAGTTTTTGTGATTTTTCGGCACACATCTCACCCATAGACCCCGAAACTTCAGTAGAATAGATTTTAGTTCCGATAATGATCGGAGCAACTATAACGATGCGCATTTTTCCGGAAAGGTTGTCAAAGTCCCTAGCTTTTTTTATTAGATTTTCAATTCCTTGTGTTATGTTTTCGGGGGTTGCGTTAAATCGTTGCTTGCAGTCGTTTGTCCCAAGCATGATAACAACGGTGTCAATTGGATTGTGTGTTCTGAGCGAAATATCAAAATATTTCAAACCATTGAGTCCGTCAGTTATCGGGTCGTCAAAACATGTGGTTCTTCCGTTTAACCCTTCCTCGATTACAAGATAATCGCCACCCAACATGTCGGCAAGTTTAAGTGTCCAACGCTCGCTGTCTGAAAATCTTTCGCCGTTTTGAGCATTATATCCCCATGTGTTAGAATCGCCATACAAAAGAATGTGTTTTTTGTTCATAATAACCTCATAAGTTTACAGATGTTTCTTTGCAAGAGCATGTAGTATTTTATCTTTGAATTTTTTGCAATTTTCGGGATTTCGGCGATTGTATTCTAAAAACAAAAGATCTAAAATAAAAAGCTGGGCTATTTTTGCGGCGACAGAACCCATGTGGTGTGGGGATTGAACCGACCCACATTGCAAGACGATGTCGGCTTGAATTGCGCCGACAGATTGGGGATATCTTGTTATTAATATAGTTTTAACATTATTACTTTTGTTTAGTTCAATCATCTCTAAAAGCTCTCTTGTAGAACCCGAGTATGAAAAGAAAAGCACGATGTCGTTGGGGTTAAGGTTACTTGCTACCGTGGTTTGAATGTGTGAGTCTAGCATGGCAACAACGTTTCCGCGGACAGTAGAAAAAAGATGTGCTGCTTCTTGAGCCATTATCATCGAAGCGCCCTGTCCAACGCAAAGAACTGTGCCGGCGTTTGAAAGAAGTTCGACCGATTTTGTTATTTCGTCCGGCTCTACAAGTGAAAGAGATTCGTTAATTGTTTCGATGTGCATATTTTTAACTTCTTCAAAAAAGTTTCGGATATCATCTTTTGCGTACAGTTCGTTTTGGTCGGAAAGAATATGTCTGTTTGCGGAAGAAGAAACCAGTTCAATCTTAAATCCGTTAAAACCGTTGCATTGTATCTTAGAACAAAATCTTGTAATCGTCGAGTCGGCAACACCACAAGCCTCGGCGAGTTCCGTTATAGACATATATTGTGCATTGTGTTTGTTTGCAATTATAAAGTCGGCAACTCTTTTTTCGGACTTTGTTAGATAATAGTATTTCAACGTTAGCCTATGAAACAAATCTTTTTCCGGCATAATTTCTCCTTAAGCTGTTAAACTATACTTAAAGCATTATTAATTATTTGAACAGCTTTCAGCGCAGCACTTTTTCCGCTTTCATCAAGCTTTGGAAGTGGGCTTCTGACATCGCCGATGTCTAAATTGTTGTTGATACGCAAAATTTCTTTTATAACGGCGTACAAACTCGAACTTGTTCCCGCAAGAACTTGAATTAATTCAAGAGTCTTATCTTGTAACTTAATAGCTGTTTCAATATCATTATTACAAAATTTTTCATATATTGCAAGGTAAAGTTTTGGCGAAGCTCCATATGTTCCGCCTATGCCTCCAACGCTTCCTGCAATCAAACCGCTTAACAGCTGTTCATCGGGACCATTAAAGACTACAACACCTTGTTGACGCCAACTAGATATATCTACCGTCGGCATAGATGAGTTTTTAACTCCGACAACGTTTTTGTTTTTAATCATTTCACTTAAAAGGGAAGGGGTGAGTTCAACACCCGCAAGTTGGGGAATGTTGTAGATAAAAAAGTCTGTGTTGGGCGCGCCTTTGCTAATGTCGTTCCAATACCCCGCAACAGCGTGGGGAGGTAGACGAAAATATATCGGGGGTATTGCTGCGATAGCATTAACATTTAAGCTTTCGGCGTGTTCGGCAAGTTTAACGCTGTCCGAAGTGTTGTTGCAAGCGACATGCGCAATTATCTTGATGTTGCTTGAACCTTTTTCCTCCATAACCGCCTCAAGAACCATTTTTCGTTCTTCAACGCTTTGATAGATACATTCACCAGAAGATCCGCCGACATATATTCCGTGGACACCTTCGTCGATTAAAAACCGAACAAGTTGTTTTGTGCGGGTTTTGCATACATTGCCGTTATTGTCGTAACAAGCATAAAGTGCTGGGTAAATCCCTTTATAATCTGACATTATTGCCTCCGTTTTATTATTTAGTTTTGTTCTTATAGAGTAATTAACCCTTAACTGCGCCCATTGTAATTCCCTTTGTGAAATACTTTTGGAAGATCAAAAATATTGTGATTATTGGTACGGCGGCAACTGCGGCACCCGCCATTATCATACCAAAGTCGGTAGCAGATTCCGCTTGAAGCTTTGCAATGCCAAGAGAAATTGTTAGGTTGGTGCGGCTGTTAAGCATGATTAATTGCATGAAATAGTCATTCCAAGAGGTTATGAAAGTGAAGATTGCAAGCGCCCCGACCCCCGGTTTAATCATCGGGAACACAATTTTTGTGAATGTCAATGCTTCGCTTGCTCCGTCAATTCGTGCGGCTTCGAGCATTTCGGTTGGAATTCCTTCGGAAAATTGTTTCATCAAAAACACACCGAACGGCCAGCCGACAATAGGCAACATGACTGCATAGAGTGTGTCGTGTAACCCCATGAAGTTCATCTGTTTTAACAACGGTATCAATATAACTTGTTTCGGAAGTGCCATAGCCGCAACCATCATTCCGAAAATTAACGCTCTTCCGGGAAAACGTTTTTTTGCAAGGGCATATCCACCCATTGCTGCGGATATACATGTTAAAACCATTGCGCCGACCGAGATAAAAACGGTGTTGAACAGCCACATGAAGGTGGGTTCTTCAAAAAGTCTTATATAGTTATCGAAAGATGGGCTTAACGGAAACCATTGAACTTCTCTTGCATTGATTGCGGCAGCGTCTTTCAAAGAACCTGTTAATATCCAGTATAACGGAAAGGTAAACAAAACCGCAAGTATTGCCATAGAAACGGAACAAAAAATTTTATATAAATTAATATTTTTTTTCATCACTTAGCTTCCTTTCTTGTTTCCGGCAAACTTAAACTGAACAATAGAAAATACTGCAATTATTGCCGCAAGTATTATTCCCATCGCGTTTCCATAGCCAAAGTCGTCTACTTTAAATACATTATAGTAGATGTAATACATTATAGTTTGGGTAGAGTTGTTTGGGCCACCCGAGGTTAACAGTTGTATTAAAGCGAAACATTGGAAACTGTTTATAGTTGTGATTATTATAATGTAAAGCGTTGTCGGCATTATGGAAGGCCATTTGATTTTCCAGAAAACTTGAAAATCGGTTGCACCATCAACCTGTGAAGCTTCGATTAAAGAATTGTCGACGTTTCCAAGAGCCGAGATATATAGAACAATCGGTTGCCCGATAGAAGTTGTAAACAAAATTAAAATGATACACCAAAGCGCGGTTCGTTCATCGCCAAGCCAGCTAATGCCTTTTTCCCAAAGTCCCGAGCTAACCAAAACATTGTTGAAAAGACCGGTATACTGGTTGAACATCCATTTCCAAACAACGGTGACCGCAACGGTGCCGGTTACAACCGGAAGGTAGAATATACAACGATATACAGAAAGCGGAATGTTTCCCATTTTGTATATCGCCGTGCTTACCCAAAGCGAAAACACCATAACCGCTGGCACGCTGACCAACACGATTATAAGTGTGTTGAGTAATGCTTTTATAAAGATAGGGTCGTTGAATGCTTTTATATAGTTGTGTAGACCTGCGAATTCAAATTCGACCGAAGAATAATGAAAAAAGCTGTTGAACAAAGCCGAAAACATTGGGAAAACCACAAATACAACAAAGAAAACAAGGCAGGGTAACAAAAATATATATGCTGTTATCGCTTCTTTTCTTGCTAAAATTTTGCTTTTGTTCAAAGCAGGTGCTTTTACATTTGAAATGTTCATAGCAAAAAACCTCAATATTGTTAATGATAAAAGCCCCGATAGAGTTTGTGTTTACTCATATACGGGGCTTTTTTATTACCGATTAGAAATAAGTTGTTAGCCGTGCCCGTAGGTGTTGCTAAAATATAATTCTATTATCCGTTAATTGCGGCATCCACTGCTGCGTCATATGTGTCGAAAGCAGTTTGAATGTCTTCGCCGCCAAAGATTT
>CAYJJR010000039.1:0-19155 GCA_964370565.1 uncultured Oscillospiraceae bacterium
TTAAAAACCAAACAATATTTTTGAAATAGAGGCATATCAAAATTATTGTTTGCAAATGCCCGATGTTCTGGCATAATGAAAAATATATTGTTGGGCTATTCCGGCGTATGGTATAGCGTAGTCGGGAAGACCGCTTGGGAAAAGAAGTTCCATAGCGCGCTTTATCCAAACGTCGGTTGGAAACGCGTCAAATCTTGCCGCGCCGAAAAGCAAAGCGCAATCGGCAACTTTTGGCCCTACTCCCTTAATAGTCATTAGCGAGTTTCTAGCCTCGTCAAGCGGAGCGGTTTTGATAAAATTTTCGTCGATATCGCCGCAAGCAAACTTTTGCGCGGCGTCCAAAATATACTTTGCGCGAAAACCGCTGCGCAGTTCCGAAAGGTCGTCTACATTTTTGCCTAAAAGTTTTTGCGGAGCGGGGAACGAATAGTGTCCGCCCAAATTTTCCCCAAACCCCGTACAAAGTCGGTCGATAATTCCGGATATTCTCGGGATGTTGTTGTTTTGGGAGATGATAAAGCTACAAACGGTTTCCCAAAGCGGTTGTCGCATAACACGTATACCCGAAGCATATGTAATTGCTTTTGCCAAAACCTCGTCTTGGTTTAACATGTTTTTTATGCTGCCATAGTCTAAATCGAGCGAAAAATAGTTTGTGATATATTTTTCAACATGTTCTTTTGCGACACCTTGGACCAAAATGCCGTCGTCGTGTTGATAAAGAGTTACTATCTTGTCATATATAACCCCCTCAAAACCACCGTCGATATTTTGTTTAAAACGGAAACACTGTCCGCAAAATAAAGTTTGTTCTAATGAAAAATCATTTACATTAATTTTTATACCGTTAATAACAATCTACCTCGTTTCTTGTTTTAGCTGTTCTAATTAATACATAGTTTTGCTTAAATTGCAACTGTAATTTTAAATCAAAAATAATTATATTTTTTAGCTATTTATATATGTTTTTATAGAAAAACAATGGGCGTTTTACAGAAAGTTTTGTCAATAGTTTTCAACATACAGTTGAAAACTATTTTAAAAATGTAACAAAATCGCCATATTTCGGCTGTTTTTGCACATTAATAAACAGTTTCAACAGGCTTTTCAACAAAAAATGAATAAATCTAACATTACTCTTGGTATTATGTTATTTTTTTACAAAACACACAGGGGAAAATAATTAAGATAATAAAAGGCACAAAAAGTCGTAAAAAGTTTGAATTAATCGTGATTTTTTATTAACATAAAACGATAAATATGTTATAATTAAAAATAGCGTAATTTGAAAAATTGGAAAAAACTCTTACGGGATTTATTTAGGGAATTCGTGTTGACGACATAAACGATTTTTTCTTGTCGTTGAACTTTTATAAAGGCGGTGTGATTTTGAGACCAGATAACAAAGAGATACAGATAAACGAAAACCAAAGTGAGGTTGTTTTTGGCAAAAACGCGGTTATTGAACTTTTGAAAAGCGAGGTAGAGATAGACTCGGTTTATATATCAATCGACCAATCGGAAAAAGAAAAAGGATTTTATACGTCGCTTGCTAAGCAAAAGAATGCTGTCGTAAAGGTTATCCATCCGATTAAACTTGAAAGACTTTGTCAAAGCAAACGACATCAAGGCGTCGCGGTTTTGGCGTGTTTGGCAAACTATTGTGACGTAGGGGATATTTTGGGTTTTGCGGCAGAAAATAAACAAGACCCGCTTATTATTATTGCGGACGGAATAGAGGACCCCCAAAACCTTGGCGCTATTATACGAACGGCGGAATGTGCCGGCGCACATGGGATAATTCTTCCGAAACGCGGAGGTTGCACAATAACTTCGTCGGTGCTTAGAGCTTCTGCGGGGGCGTGTGGATACATGAAGATTGCGCGTGTTTCAAACCTCGCAAGCACTATAAGAGAACTAAAAAAGGCGGGAATTTTTTGTTATTGTGCCGACACGGACGGCCAAAATTTAACCTCGTCCAACCTCACGGGAGCGGTTGCGGTTGTTGTTGGTTCGGAAGGGTTTGGAGTGTCAAAGCTTGTAAAAGATCTTTGTGACCAAACTGTCTCAATTCCGCTTTTAGGGAAGATAACTTCGCTTAACGCTTCGGTTGCGGCGGGGGTTGTTATATATGAAGTAGTAAGACAAAGAGCATTAAAAGGTTAACTTGATTAGAGGAGCACAAGATGGATCATTTTAATAAGGATGCGCAACTTGAGGATATTTTAAATAGAATTAATCAAGGAAATGTGCAACCGGGGAATGTTCCCCAAATACCGGGGGCGGAACTATACCAAAACACAGCCGGACAAGATTACAACGATTACGACAATATGTTGCCATATGGCGAGGACAGTTACACGGATTTTGGCGTAGAAGAAACACAATATTCCGAATATGACGAATACCAATACGACGACAATTATTCGTATGACGAAGCCAATCCGTTTGATATGACACAAAATGTCCAGTATGCCGACAACACAAACGATCAAAATTATTACGACGCAGGATATCAACCCGAACAGCCTTATCAAAACCAAAACACCGTGCAGTTTGGGAATTTAAACATCAACACAACGCGTTCGGCAAGATATAACACGCAAAGTTTTGGTGTGGCGGAATATACCGAATATACCGGAGCGGTTGCAAACCCCATAAATCAAACGCCACAGTATGAAAACAAAAATCCGGCAACACATCAAATTTTCACACAACAAATTGATCTTCAACCTTTAAAAGCCGGCGAAATTCCGCCGGGGCAACTTCCGCGCGTCGAAACGGGAATGTTCGAGAGAATCGACTTGTCGGTCGACAGAGACATAATCGACCAAAGCAAAAAAACTTTGCTTGACGTTGACGGAAAGGCAGGCAAGGAGGACTTTAAAGATTTTTTTAGCGATACGGTTATTGCGGGCAAGCGCCAAGAAAAGAAAGCTACCTTTCTTTCCGGAATAGCCGGTAAACTTAAAAAAAGCCCAAAAAAAGACAAAAAGTCCAAAAAAGATAAAAAGGGCGCACCAGTTAACGAGAACGACGATATATTTGTGTCGCCGACAGGGGAATTTGTCCAAGTAAACCTTGAACAGGAAGATTTATTTGGAACGACTTCGCCACAACAAACAACGAGGACATTGGTGTTTGAAGACGAAATTCCCGAACAGGAACTACCCGAATTAGAATTCACCGACGAAGCTCAAACCGAAACGGTAATGGCGTTGCTTGTTAACAAAAACATAAAAAACGCTTTGAAGTTTGCGACATCTTTTATAATTTTTGCAATACTCTTGGTCTTAAATTTAACTGTTGAATTTTCGCTTAACTTTGTTCCCGATATAGTTAACGATAGTATAATATTTTATTTATTAAACGCCGGTCTGTTGCTCGGCGCGCTTTTGCTTAACTATTCGATAATTTTGCCGGGTTTTCTGAAACTTTTAACGTTTCGCGCAGACCTGTCGTCGATAGTTGTATATTCGTTTTTGTTTTCGTTTATCCAACCTGTTCTTTATATCTTTTTATCCGAAGATATAACCAAAACGCTAACCGCTTCGGTGTCGGCGCTTGTTATATGTTGTTATAATTTAGGACAGCTTTTAAACTCTATGCGCATACTAAACAATATGCGTTTTATAGCGGACGGCGGCGAAAAATATGCGTCTGCTCCGCTTTACAATACACAACTTACCGAAAGGATAACAAGAGGGGTTGAAGTTGACAGCTCAAGCGTGCTCATAAAAAGAAAGACTTCGTTTACCGACGATTTTCTGTTCCATTCAAATTCACCCGACGCGGATAACGAGTCGGTTTATAAAGTCGGAACTATTGTTTTAATTTTAAACTTAATATGCGGAGTTATTACCTATGTTCTTACAAGTAACTTTGTAGATGTTGTTGCGACGGTTGCGTTGTCGTCCGCTTTTGCGGCTCCTTGTATCGGTGGCGTTGTGAGCTTTGCGCCGTTTTTCAAGATGCACAAAGACATTAAACAACACGAAGTTATGGTTCCGGGATTTAGCGCTATTGAAGACGTTGTCGAAGCCGGTTGCGTCGTGGTTGAAGGACATGATCTCTACGAAAAAGGACAGATAAAACTACACGGAATTAAGACGTTTGAAAAAGAGAGAATCGACATGGCAATTCTATATGCCGCTTCGGTCCTTATCCAGTCGTGTGACACTATGTCGGGCGTGTTCTTGAACGTTATACAAAATAAAACCGAGATACTTTTCGAGGTTGACAGCGTTGTTTATGAAGACGGCCTGGGATATAGTTTTTGGGTTGGAAAAGAGCGCGTAATTTTGGGCAACAGGGAACTGCTCGGAACCCACGAAATCCAAGTTCCGTCGAGAGATTACGAAAACAGATACACAAACAAAAGCACAAGAGACGCTATCTATCTTTCGGTTTCCGGAAAACTTTCCGCTATGTTTATTTTAAGCTATAGCCCAAGTCCCGAGGTTGCCGGGGTTTTACACGGGCTTGAAAAAGAAGGGGTAAGTTTACTTGTGCGAACACGAGATTTTAACATAACCCCCGAAAAAATTTCGCGAAACTACAACATACCGAGGGCGATGGTCTCGGTTATTCGTGAGGTTGACCTGTATGACCTTTCAAGGTTTACGGAATATGCGCCACACACAACCTCGTCGATTACGTTCACGGGCAAACTGGTTAACTATTTTAAGGCTATCAAGGGTTGCTATAACGTTAGAAACGCCGTGAAAATAACAAATATCACGGAACTAGCCTCGATGCTAGTTGGCATTACGGTCGCACTTGTTATGACTATCTGGGGCGCGGTTTTTTCGATGGGGGTTTTAAGCGCTTTGTTGTTCCAATCTGCTTGGCTAGCGCTCGTGTTGGGGTATTCATTTATAAGAAAATATTAACAATGGTTGTACAAGTTGCATAAAAAAATCTTGTCATTTTGTATTTAATAAAGTGAAAAAATCCTAAAATACCCTTTTAATATTTTGTTTTTTGTGTTAAACTTTTCTTTAAGGGTGTAAATAATTATTGTTTAATATCTAAAATGTACTAAACTTAAGGGGGATTTTTTATGGATTTCACACCGGATAAAATTCGCAACGTCATGGTTGCGGGGCATAGTTCAAGCGGAAAAACCTCGTTCGTAGAGGCTCTTTTACACTTAACTAAGTTTTCCGAAAGACTAGGTTCGGTCGCCGACGGAAACACGGTAACCGACTTTGACCCAGAGGAAATTAAAAGAAAAGCATCGATCTCGACAGCTATTGCTCCTTATGAATACAAAGGTTGCAAAGTTAACCTTATCGACTCGCCCGGTCTTTTCGACTTTGAACTTGGACTTTACGAAGGGATTATGGCGGCCGAGTCTGTTATAATTGCCGTGAGTGGACGTTCGGGGGTTTCTGTCGGTGCCCACAAAGCAAACAAACTTGCAAACAAAAAGAAAAAAGCAAGAATGTTTTATGTTTCCAAGATGGCTTCGGAAAACGCAGATTTTGCGAAAACGTTTGCCGATTTAAAAGAAAATTTCGGAATGGCGGTTTGCCCTGTTGTCGTAGCGATTACAGAGGAAAAGAAACCGACTGTCTACGCCGATCTTATGACGTCAAAAGCGTTTACGTATGTTGACGGAAAAGAAAGCGAAGTCGAGTTCCCAAAAGACGATCCGCAAGTTGCGGAATATTATAAATCGTTCATAGAAGCTATCGCCGAATCGGACGAAGAACTTCTCGAAAAGTTTTTGGCGGAAGAGCCGTTTACATATGACGAGATAGTTAAAGGTCTTAAAGAAGGAGTGCGTAGTTGTACCGTTGCTCCCGTTGTTTGCGGAGATGCGTTAAAACTTGAGGGTATAGGCCTTGCGCTTCACGTAATTAACGAAGTTCTTCCGACAGCGGCAGACGCCGAGGGTGTTTTGGCGTTTGACAAGGACGGGAACGAGTTGTTTATTAAATGCGGCGAAAACGACAGCACGGTTGGCTTTATATTTAAAACGGTTGCCGACCCGTTTGTTGGAAAACTTTCGTTTATCAAAGTTATTTCAGGCAAGTTCTCTGCGGACGGTCAGTTCACCAACGCCACGACGGGCGAGGTTGAGCGCCTTGGAAAACTTTTAAGCATAAAAGGCAAAAAACAAACCGATGTCAAAGAGATTAAAGCCGGAGATATCGGCGCTATAACAAAACTTGACAAGGCGAAAACGGGTGACACGCTTTGCTCGTCTTCAAAAGTTGTTAAGGTTAAACCTTTAGAGTTCCCGACCCCGAGTTTTTCGATGTCGATACGCCCGACCAAAAAAGGTGACGAGAGCAAAATTTCGGGCGCTATTCAAAGACTTTGCGAAGAGGACAGAACTATCTCGTACCACATCAACAGCGAGACTGTTCAGCAAATCCTTTCGGGTCTTGGCGAACAACACATCGACGTTATAGTAAGCAAACTTAAATCCAAGTTTGGCGTTGAGGTAGCTCTTGAAGCTCCGCGCGTTGCATATCGCGAAACTATACGTAAAAAAGTTAAAGTTCAAGGACGCCACAAAAAACAATCGGGCGGACATGGTCAGTTCGGCGATGTTTGGATCGAGTTTGAACCCCATTCTGAGGGCGAAGATCTTATCTTTGAAGACAAAGTCTTTGGCGGCGCAGTTCCGAAAAACTTTTTCCCCGCCGTTGAAAAAGGACTTCGCGACAGCATCAAAAAAGGCGTGCTCGCCGGATATCCCGTCGTCGGTCTTAAAGCGAGACTTGTAGACGGTTCATACCATCCGGTCGACAGCTCGGAAATGGCGTTTAAAATGGCGGCAAGTTTGGCATATAAAGCAGGTCTTGCGCAAGCTTCTCCCGTGCTTCTCGAGCCAATCATGGCGGTTAAAGCGCTTGTTCCCGACAGCAACACCGGAGACATAATGGGCGAAGTAACAAAACGTCGCGGACGCGTTGTCGGAATGAACCCCGACGAAACGGGTATGCAACTTGTTGACGCCGAAATCCCACAATCGGAACTCCACGATTTCACGACATACATGCGTTCTTCTACACAAGGCAGAGGAAGCTTTACGATGGAATTTTTAAGATATGAACCGCTCCCCGCAACCCACGAAGGAAAGGTTATCGAGGAAGCGAAGAAACTTAAAGCCGAGGAAGCCGACGAGTAGAGATTAAAAAAAGCAAATAATAAAAACCGAGATTGTTTGGGCAGTTTTGCTCCAATAGTCTCGGTTTTTTAAGTGTAAATTCAAATTATTGATTTTCATCTTGTTCTTCATTGGAAATACACGTGTCTTCAGCTTTTATTTGTAGTTCTTTTAACAATTCAATAATATCAGTAATATTGTTGAATAGCTCTAGATATGCTTTTTTATAATTCATTTAAACCTCCATCATATTCAAGAATACCTACATTTTATCTTAAAACAAGATAAAATGCAATATCTTTTTTTAAGATAAAGTAGATTATTATTGAGGTGATGATTTTGAGACTGGAAGTGTTAAAATATGAGCGTATAAGAAATTTGAGAATTGACAAAGGTTATACACAAAGTCAAATAGCACAGTTTTTAAACATTAAGCAAAACACATACTCCCAATACGAAATAGGGGTTTTAAACTATCCTATAGAAGTCTTGATTAAACTATCATACTTTTATGAAACAAGTGTAGATTATCTTTTGGGGCTAACGGATAATCCAAAACCATATAAAAGGGTCTAAATTTTTTGTTCAATCAAAATTTCCTTTTTGAGGTCGGCAAAGTCGCCCGGAAAATAAAGCTCAACCGCTTTTAAAACTGCATATCTAATCTGGCTTTTTGTGCTGATGTTGTTAATCTCCATGATGTGTTGAGCATGGTTTATGACAGGAAAGATAAGGTTTTTGTAACGATTTCCACAGTTTTGTTTTGCGATAATATAAGAGATCTTTGCCGTTTCGATTAAAAGCTTTTGCCTCAAAACAAGATCGGTTGTGTTTTGATTGGAAACTATTTTTATATCGGGAATATTTTTTTTATCGGTGTCTGTTTGGTTAAACGGCTCGAAAAGGCTGTTTTCGGTGTCAAAAATCGTAGCAAGCCCTACAAACAAAAGAATTATAAGTATAGATATGAAAGAGGTTTCGTTTATCTCTTGGTTTGTCAAAAGTAAAACAGAAACTATACAAATTAACGTTAAAATTAAGATAATACCTTTTTTCATAAACCCTCCAACAGAATATCAAAACGTTTAATATAGTTTAAATATATTATGCTCAGATATAATCTTTTGATACAAAAAGGTAACCGACAGCAGTTTAAAGCTGTCGGCTTTTTGTTTTAAAGTTGGTTTTCCATCGACCAATCTCTAAGGCGCTCTACCTCAAATTTGTTTGAAGATTTATAAACTTTTTGACCTTTTTTATTTACAATTATCTCGCCGTGGAGTTGTGGATTAATCGGCACAATTCCTTCGTTTGTAAGTGGCGGCTGTTGTGGCAGTTGTTCAAATGTGTTGTCTAGATCTTTAAATTCATAATAAGTCATAAAAATAACCTCCCTTAAAGCAATTTTACCCAAGGAAGGTAGATTTTATTCGTATTATTTTTATTAGATGTAGCTTTAATTTTAAGAAATACTACGTTTTTGCACTATCTGTGCAAAATGGCGAACGAAGTTCGACAAGGAGTATTTCCAAAAGCTTCACCGCAGGTGAAGTTTTTATTCGTCGTATACGCTTTTAGAACTGTCAGAGTCATCGTCGGTATTTTGGGCGTCTTGTTCCAAGATATCGGCTTGGTCAACCTCGACAATTTCGGCATCTTCATTTCTAATACCTTCTGATTTTGCTTTTTCTTGATCAATTTTTTCCTGTTTTTTCATTTTGTTTTGGGCGATACATCTTCTTACCATTACGACAAACAAGACACAAAACAAAGCGGTCATGCCAAGCATAATCCATTGTAAAGAGGTGAACGGGCCCTCGTGGGCCAAAAGAGTGGATACGTTTGTGTAGATATAGTATGCGATTAGACCGGTTAGCACATATGTGAACATAAATCTTCTCCTCATTTTTTTATATTTTAACAGAAGTTTTGCGGGTATGTCAACAAGATATCAATCAACATCATCAAAAAAAAGCTGTTTTAATTGACTGTAAAAGGCAATTATATTATAATAAAGTTTAAGTATAATTTATTATTAACAAAATCGGAGGTAACGAGTTGAGAAAAGCAATCCTTTTGATTACTGTTGCCTTTTTTTGTTTGGCGTTAATCGGGTGTACTTCGGCGCTTATAGAAGACCTGCTTGAAGCTCCGTCGCTTACGGCGGATCAAACCGCAATTATGCGTGAACTTTCCGAGATAACGACCGAAAAGGTGGTTTTGAAATATCCCACGTCGGGAACAATTCGTGCGCCGATACAGTTTGTTGACCTCACTGGGGACGCGAAAGAAGAAGCGGTTGCGTTTTTTTCGATTCCGGCAACCGGAATTATGACAAGGATTGCCGTTTTGTCGCAAAACGTGTCGGGCGAATGGGAAATTCTAAGCGAGATAGAGGGAGCGGGGACAGACGTTGTCTCGCTTAACGCGATAACGCTTAAAGATTCGTTAGTTAATTATATTTTAGTTGAATGGGAATCGGTTAGCATAAACGAAAGAAAGGTTTCAATATACAACTTTTTGGACGGTAAGTTAAACATCGGTTTTGAAGAAAGATGTTCCGACATTCTTTTGACCGACCTTAATGGCGATAAGTTCACCGAGTTTTGTTATATAGCCGAACCGTTGGTTCCGGGGGTTGCCAGAATATATCTTGTTGATTATAAAGACGGAAAGTTCCAAACTATCGGAGAACATTCGCTTGAAGGTACGCTTGGGAACTCGAGCATGGTGTACGGCAACTTAAACGATGGAAACCCGGCCGTGTTTGTCGACCAAACGGTTGAAGGCGAGATGCAAACAACAGAAGTGTTTATGGTTTCAAACGAAGAGTTTATTCGGGCGGATTATGTCGACGAATATGATATATCGTCCGTCGCGTTAAGAAAAAACACCGACGCTAGAACTATGACGTTTTCGCCCGACCTTGTGACATATATACCGTCGTCCGCCGCGCTAAATGAAACTATGCCGTCGCGAGACATCCTGACATACTGGTATTCGGTCGGCAACGGGGAGATAGAGTATGCCGCAACTTCATATTATTCAAGGGAATATGCATACAACCTAACGTTGCCACCCTCTTGGGTAGAGTTTGTGACGGTTACGGTGAGCGAGGAAAATACGCGAAAACTTCAAGTTTTGGATATGCGACCAACCGAACAAGAGGACACACAACAAGGTCCCCCCCAGATGCCTGTGTTGTTGCTCGAGTTCGAGGTTTTGGGTCTTGGCGAAGATTCGACTCATCTGACAGAAAGCGGATTTGAGATACTTTCGAGTCAAGGAACATACAGATACTTTTTCAAATCATACGGTACACAGGAAGAAACAGAGTATATTAAAGATTATTTTTCGATTTCATAAATATTATAATTAATCATGAGGTTTAATATGAAAAGAATTCTTGTTGTTGAAGATGAACAATCCATTCGCGATCTGCTTACTCTAAACTTAAAACTTGCAGATTACGACGTCGTTTCAACCGACTCAGCGGAGAGCGCTGTCGAGGTTTACAACAAAAGCGAACAGAAATTTGATGTTGCGCTTTTTGACATCATGCTCCCCGGAATTAACGGGCTTACGCTTTGCGAAACCATACGAAGAAAAGACAACAAGATAGGGATACTCATGCTGTCCTCCAAATCACAAGAACAGGATAAAATTGCGGGGCTTTCGATAGGCGCGGATGATTATGTAACAAAACCGTTTAGCACCGCCGAACTTATAGCAAGGATAGACGCGGTATACCGAAGATGTGCAAAAACAGATGTTGTTCAAAAACAGGATATAAAAGAGATTAAAAGCGGGGAATTTGTGCTTGATATAAGTTCAAGAACCCTAACAAAAAACGGACAACTTCTCGACTTGACACAAGTAGAATTCCAGATTATGGAGATGTTCATGGAAAACCCGAAGACCGCGCTCGACCGAGACAGTATTTTGCAAAAGGTGTGGGGTAAAAACTATTTCGGGGATGTTAAGATAGTCGATGTTAACATACGTCGATTAAGAATGAAGATTGAGGACCAACCCTCCGAACCCAAAAACATTATGACTATTTGGGGTTACGGATATCGTTGGAACTCGTAAGACGGCGGAATATGACAGACATTCAAAAACCTTCAAAATTTAAAGGCATTACGTGGCGTTGGGCGATGGGTAGCTTGTTTTACATCATCGTTCTGTTGTTTGTTGCCATCTTTGCGATTTCATACTCTATGCGCGAAAACTACTACAGCGCCGCGGTTCAAGCGCTTGAATACCGCGTTATGCTTACGACAAATGCAATTCCGACTCGAACGCAAGCCTCGAACGCTGACCGATATCAATATATTTTTGACCTTGTTGAGAATTTTTCGGAAAAAGAAAAATTCGAGTTTTGTATTCTCGGATTTAACGGAAGAACGATAGCTTCTTCAAGCGGGTTTCTTTCGGACACCGACGAGTATTTAGACGTTATTCCGGTTGAAAACAAACTTTCGGTTTACGAGGGTTACAACGTTAAAGAGGAACACATCATCGCGCTTACAGTTCCAATGACCGAACCTGCCAACGAGATATATTATGTAAGAATTATAAGTTCGCTTGAAAACATCGACCGAGAACTTTTGGAAAGTATCCAACTTTTAATCTTGGCAGGGGTGTTGATCTTGGCGTTTAGTATCTTTTCGGGAGCGTATTTTATTCGCTCTATCGTTATGCCGATACGAAAGATAAGCATGAGCACAAGCACGATAGCTAATGGAGATTTTGATGTTCGTCTGCAAAAGAAACACAACGACGAAATAGGAATACTTTGTGACAACATAAACGACATGGCTGTCAAGCTTTCGGAGGCGGACAGGGTTAAAAACGAGTTTATCTCGTCGGTGTCACACGAACTTAGAACGCCGCTTACCTCGATTAAAGGTTGGGCGGAAACTGTTCTTTCGGTCGGAAGACAGGATAAGGAAGTGTACACAAAGGGTATGAAGATAATCTCGCGTGAAACGGACAGGCTTTATCTCATGGTTGAAGATCTGCTTGATTTTTCAAGGCTTAAAAGCGGCAACTTGACGTTTGAAAAAGACTACATTGATATAATCGCCGAACTTTCCGACGCAGTTTTAACGGTAACCCAACAAGCGTGTAGACTTAATGTTGAAATAAGCTACGACGAACCGCCCGAACCCGCAATTGTTTTTGCGGACATAAACCGCATGAAACAGGTTTTTGTCAACATTCTTGATAATTCGATTAAATATTCCGCGACGGATGGTAAGATTAAAGTAGACACAAGTATAAATGAAAAATCTGTTGTTATTACGATAACGGACAACGGAAAAGGAATCCACCCCGACGATATAGAAAAGGTTACCGAAAAGTTTTATAAAGGCAGTAACTCGGTAAAGGGCTCGGGGATTGGGCTTGCGGTTGTAAGCGAGATTATAGAAGCCCACGACGGAAACTTTACTATTGAAAGCAAGATAGGGGAAGGGACCGTCGTAAAAGTGGATCTTCCCATAAGCATTAGACCATAAAACGAAACATAGTAACCAAAAGCAACGAAAGGAACACCCAATTTAATGAATAAACAACCCTTTAAAACTTCGATAGGCGGACAAGCGCTTATCGAGGGCATAGTTATGAAAGGCCCAAAAAAAACTTGTATAGCGGTACGAAAACCGGACAAAGAGATTTTCACCGAAGTTAGCGACACCAAGCAGAACAAATTCAAAAATATCCCGATAGTTCGCGGCGCGGCGGCTATGATTTTAAGCCTTATCGAAGGATATAAATATATAATGCAATCGGCAGACATCTCGCTTTCGGAGGAAACGGAAGACAAAACAAAGTTTGATTTGTGGCTAGAAACCAAGTTCGGTCAAAAAGGATATGACGCTATGATGATGCTTGCCGCGGTTTTGGGCGGCGTGTTGTCTATTGTGTTGTTTATAGTTTTGCCAACCTTTATAACGGGACTTGTTTCAAATTTTGCCTCAATTGAAAACTACATGGCTTTGATAGAGGGCGGTTTAAAGATTTTGATATTTATAGGTTATCTTTTTCTTGTTACAAGGCTCAAAGATATTCGTCGAGTGTTTGAATATCACGGGGCGGAACACAAAACAATTGCTTGCTATGAACACGGCGAGGAGCTAACGGTTGAAAACGTCAAAAAACATTCAAGGTTCCACCCAAGATGCGGAACGTCGTTTTTGTTTATCGTGGTTTTAATTAGCATTATTATGTTTTCGTTTGTGCCGTGGGGTAACACGCTTGTTCGCGCAGGGATAAAAGTTCTTATGCTTCCGCTCGTTATGGGGTTTGCATATGAGGTTATAAAATATGCCGGAAAACACGATAACGCGCTTTCGTCGATACTTTCCGCTCCCGGAAAATGGGTTCAACGTCTTACCGCTTTTGAACCGGACGAAGGACAAATTGAGGTTGCAATTGCCGCAATGACAAGCGTTATTCCGCAAGACGGACAAGAGGAAGCCTAGCGTGACGGCGAAAGAGCTATATAAAAATATTAAAACCGAGCTTCAAAAAACGTTAAGCGAAAACTCTAACGAGGCTCGGATTTTGTTTAAAGAAATATGCGGTTTCGACCCGGTTGCGTTTTTGGAAAAAACGGTAACGAACGACGACAAAACAAAACTTGAACTGGCGGTTAAAAAGCGAAAATCGGGATATCCGTTACAGTATATAATCGGTTGTTGGGACTTTTTCGATTTCGAGCTTTTGGTGGGAGAAGGTGTTCTTATACCAAGGGCGGACACCGAGGCGATAGCCCAAAAAGTTATCGACCTTTTACAACAAACCGATAGGAAAAAAGCGCTAGATCTTTGTAGCGGAAGCGGCTGCATAGCGATAGCGATTAAACGAGCCGTATTAAATAGCGACGTTACGGCGGTTGAACTGGACAAAGCCGCGTTTTCATATCTTGAGAAAAATGCCCGAAATTTGGCGAGTGACGTAACTTGTGTAAACGCCGACGCTCTTTTGTATTGCGACGAGATATATGACGAAACGTTTGACGTCGTTGTTAGTAATCCGCCTTATGTCTCGGAACAGGAATATATAGAACTTGAAAAGGAACTTTACTTTGAACCGAAAAAAGCGCTTGTTGCACAAAACGACGGGTATTTTTTCTATGAAAAGTTTTCAAAACTGTATTATGATAAGATTAAAAAAGGCGGATATCTTGTTTTTGAAATAGGGGATAGACAACTTGGACAGGTGTCAAAACTGCTTAGGCAAAACGGTTTTTGCGATGTCGAACAAATAGAGGATTGTTTCAAAAATGTTCGCGGAGTTTTTGGGCGAAAGATTTAAACAAAATTCATATATTATCGTCTTAATATAATTGACAAGCAAGACTAATATGTAATACAATGTAATACATAGAAAAGAGGTGTTATGTGCTTTTCGGTTAAATAGAATTAAAGTTCATTACCGATCGAAATTTTGCCATAAAAAACCGGTGTGGCAAACCCGCCCAAAACATCAAAGAAGAAAGGGACATTTTTATGAAGATTATCTCGCTGAGGATAAGCGAAAACGAGGGAAATTTATTTAAAAAATATGCCGAGATGAATGGTCTTACGATATCCGAGTTTTTGCGTGAGACAGCAATGGAGCGCATAGAGGAAGACTATGACCTAAAAGCATACAACAAAGCTGTTGAACTTTACAAAGCTAATCCCAAAACATTCAGCCATGAGCAGGTTTGCGGGATGCTTGAGGTTGATTGATGTTTGAGGTTAGATATACCCCGCAAGTTGTTAAAGAACTTAAAAAGCTTGATAAGCATACAAGAAGGTTTATTTTAGCGTGGATAGAAAAAAATCTTGTCGGTGCGGATAATCCACGTCAATTCGGAAAACCCCTTGTCGCAAATAGAAGCGGTCAATGGCGATATAGGATAGGCGATTATCGAATTTTGGCCGAGATAAAAGATGAAGAACTTGTTATTCTTGTGTTAAACGTTGGGCACAGAAAACATATTTATCTATAAAAATCAAAATTAAGAATATATGTTTGTAAAAACAAAATCATTATGATATAATAACTGCAGATAAAAAGAATTTTGGAGGGTGAAAGATAAATGGAAAACAAGAAAAAAGCTATTGACACGGCGATGGCTCAGATAGAAAAACAATTCGGAAAAGGCTCGATAATGAAACTTGGGCAAAACGCAACGATGAACGTCGAGTCTATCTCGACAGGGTCGTTGTCGCTTGACATGGCTCTTGGAATTGGGGGGCTTCCGCGCGGAAGAATTGTCGAGATATACGGACCCGAAAGTTCCGGTAAAACCACCGTTGCGCTACATGTCGTTGCTGAAGCGCAAAAAGCCGGCGGCGAAGCGGCATTTATCGACGTTGAACATGCTTTAGACCCTGTTTACGCTAAAGCTTTAGGGGTTGACATCGACAGCCTAATTGTGTCTCAACCCGACACAGGGGAACAAGCCCTTGAAATCTGCGAGGCTCTTGTTCGTTCGGGCGCTATTGATGTTGTTGTCATAGACTCGGTTGCCGCGATGGTTCCAAAAGCCGAAATCGAAGGAAACATGGGGGACAGCCATGTCGGCATTCAAGCAAGGCTTATGTCGCAAGCTCTCCGTAAACTTACAGGGATTATTTCAAAAACAAACTGCATAGCAATCTTCATCAACCAACTTCGTGAAAAGATTGGGGTTATGTACGGAAACCCCGAAACCACACCGGGTGGTCGTGCGCTTAAATTTTATTCCTCCGTTCGTCTTGATGTAAGGCGCATTGAATCGCTTAAAGTCGGCACAGACATAGTCGGAAACCGCACAAGGGCAAAGGTGGTTAAAAATAAAGTTGCGCCTCCGTTTAAAGAGGGTGAGTTTGACATTATGTACGGTGAAGGGATATCTAAAGTTGGCGAGGTTCTCGACCTTGCGGCAAAGCTTGATATTGTCCAAAAATCCGGGGCTTGGTTTAACTATGGCGAGACAAGACTGGGGCAAGGACGCGACAACGTAAAACGCCTGCTTTCGGAAAACCCTGTCATGTTAGCCGAGATTGAAAAGAAGATTAAAGCGAATAAACAAAAACTTGCGGACATGGGCAAACCAAAAAAATCCGCTCCGGCGGCACCTGTTGCCCCGATAACGGTAACACTTGACACAAAAGACGAAAGCTCGCTTGATATCGAGGTTGAATAGTTTTGGACGCGTTAACGGTAACCAAAATAACAATAACAAAAAAGGGCAGATATGCCCTTTTTTGTGATGGAGAATTTCTTTTCTCGGTTGAACAGGACGTTTTAATTAACAACAAAATCGAAGTGGGGTCGGTTCTCGACGAGGCTTCGATAAACGCTATACAAAAACAAAGTTTTGAAACAAAGGCGGTAAACAAGGCGTTACGACTTGTTGGTATACGCAACCATTCAAAGAAAGAACTAATAAAAAAACTTTCAATAGAATACGATATTGAAACGGCAAAAAAAGCGGTCGAAAAGGTAGAAGAATTCGGGTATCTTGATGAAAGCGAGTTTGTCGAACGGTGCATAGAAACGGTGTTTAACCCGAAATTTTTCAGCAACGGTTTTGCGAAAAGTTATCTTTCGGAAAAAGGGATTGACTATAATGAATATTCAGAGATAATAGAACCGTTTTTTCAAACAGAAAGCGAACGTCTTTTGGGTTTAATCGAAAAGAAAAGATATACCGAATTAACCTTAAAAAAACAATACGAAGCGGCTAAATCTTTTTTGTATCGAAAAGGTTTTCCTATATATTTAATTAAACAACAACTAGAGCAGTTTTACATCGAACAAAACGAACAGGAGTTTTTTTATGAGTAATAAAGTTTTTTTCATCTCTTTAGGTTGCGACAAAAACAGGGTTGATAGCGAGATTATGCTTAACCTTTTGGAGGAAGACGGATTTGAGATAACAAAAGACCCGGCTTTTGCCGATTGTGCCATTATTAACACCTGTGGGTTTATCGAGGTTGCAAAAAAAGAAGCGGTTGAAAACATATTTGATATGGTTAGAGTTAAAGAGGACGAAGCGACAAATTTAAAAGCAATTGTGGTTGTCGGGTGTGTTGCACAAAGATATAACAAAGAAGTTTTAGAGCAGATCCCCGAAGTGGACGTGGTTATAGGACTTTCGGAAAATGGGAACATCGTCGAGGCAGTCAAAAAAGCGCTTCTTGGCGAAAGGTTTGGAAAATGTGACATACCCGAAAAGCTTGTCATCGAGGGCGAAAGAAAGCTTTCGACCCCGAAACATTTTGCATATCTAAAGATAGCGGAAGGTTGCGACAATCGTTGCACCTATTGTGCTATTCCGAGCATTAGGGGAAAATACCGAAGCCGACCGCTTGAAAATATAATATCAGAAGCAAAGCAGCTTGTTTCGGGCGGGGTTAAAGAGCTAATCCTTGTAGCGCAGGATACAACGGCATATGGCAAAGACCTTGAAAGTGGCGAAAATTTATCGACACTTTTAAAGGAACTTGACAGGATAGAACAGCTTAAATGGATAAGGGTTTTATACACATACCCTGATAATTTCACCGACGAGCTTATCGGAACGATGGCAACAACAAAAAAATTTGCACGGTATATCGACATGCCTTTGCAACATTGTAGCGGTTCTGTTTTAAAAAGAATGGGGAGGTTCGGTGACAGGCAAAAATTGTTTGATTTAATCAAAAAGCTGAGAGATAAGATAGAAGGAATAACGCTTAGAACGACATTTATAGTGGGCTTTCCGGGAGAAACGGAACACGACTTTAACGAGCTGTTGGAGTTTGCAAAAGAGGTTAGGTTTGAAAGAGCGGGTTGTTTCGAGTTTTCCGAAGAAGAGGGGACACCGGCGGTTAAGCTTTTGCCCAAAATTGAAGAGAGCGAAAAGGTGAAGCGAGCAGATATATTTATGCGGGAACAAGCCGAGATTATGTTTAAAAAACAAGAACAGCGTGTGGGCAAAATCGAAACGGTTATCTGCGACGGGCAGTACAGCGAAGATGGATTTTACATCTGTCGAGCCCAGAGCGACACCCCCGAGGTTGACAGCGTTGTGTTTGTTAAAAGCGAAAGCAAGATAAAAAGCGGCGAGATGCTTGAAGTTAAAATAACCAGAGCCGAGCTTTACGATGTTTTTGGGGAGGTTTAGGCTATTAAGTTAACAGTTAACAGTTATCAGTTAATAGTTAATAGTTAATAGTTAAGGTGTCGCTAAAGCGACGAATTTAATTTTTTGGTCAATTTTTCGCTTTTCATAATTCATTATTCTTTTTAACCTTGTACTTTCGTCGAAAAAAAACTATAATATAGGATATACTTTAAGTAAATAGATTTATTAATAAAAAGAGGTCGTATGAATTTACCAAATAAACTGACAATTTTAAGAATGTGTCTTGTGCCGTTCTTTATCTTTTTTGCTCTGATGGAAAGCATCTCGAACAATTGGCTTATTGCCGGCATTATCTTTATAGTTGCCGCCATAACCGACTATCTCGACGGAGCTATTGCACGAAAATATAACATAGTAACCGATTTTGGAAAATTCATGGATCCGCTTGCGGACAAGGTTATGGTGGTGTCGGCGCTTATTGTTTTAATCCCGACACAGATTGTGCACCCCGTTGTCGTAATAATAATAATTGCGCGTGAGTTTGCGGTTAACGGAATACGTATGCTTGCGTCAAGTTCTGACGGGAACGTTATTGCGGCAAACTGGTGGGGCAAGGTTAAAACAGTGCTTCAAATTGTCGCTATTATACTTGCATTTTTGGTGCTTCATCTAGACGCTGTAGTAATTTCGCCGTTGGTTTCTTCAACCTATAGTTTTCCGATGTTTTATACAGTTTTAGTTATCGTTTCCTACTATCTGTTTTGGGCGGTCGGAATTTTCACCGCGATTTCGGGCATTGTTTATATAAAACAAAACAAACAATACATTGACTATAGAAAATAAAATAAACTTCAGTTAAACTTTAGTTAAACTTCAGTTTTATATAAGAGGAGAAAGAATTTTGGTTGTCTACAATACT
>CAYJJR010000040.1:0-19053 GCA_964370565.1 uncultured Oscillospiraceae bacterium
AAAACGGGATGTCGAGGACGCCATCCCCTACAAACTCTATTGCGGTTTTGTGCAAAATTTTAAAGGGTGCACCTTTTTTGACACCCTGAGCGGACAGATTTTTTTAAATCTGTCCGCTTTATGTTTTAACAAAAAAACCGTAATTAAATCAAAATAACAAGGGGTTTGTAACGCTTTGTAAAACCTCAAAAAATACGTTTGCTAAAACTCTTTAAACTTGTCACAGTTTCGGTGTGCCAAACTTGAAGTTCAATTTCTTGATATTGGCTGTTTGCGGTGTTATACTTCAGTCAACGGATATGTTGGCGCGCATACATATCGAAAAAAGATAATTTTGGAGTTTATGACTTATGAAACAAAAAGTGCAATTATTCGGACGTTTTCTAAGCGGCATGGTTATGCCGAACATCGGAGCATTTATAGCGTGGGGCATTATAACGGCTCTTTTTATCCCGGACGGTGGGTGGCCAAACGAAAAGATGGCGGCGCTCGTTTCCCCGATGCTTACATATCTTCTTCCGCTTTTGATAGCGTATACCGGCGGTAAAGCGATAAGCGACACTAGGGGCGGCGTTGTTGCGGCGATAGCAACGTTTGGCGTTATAGCCGGAACATCTATACCAATGCTTCTAGGGGCAATGATAGTAGGGCCTTTGAGCGGTATAGTAATTAAGAAATTCGACCAAGCAACACAAAGCAAAATCCCGGCTGGATTTGAGATGCTTGTAAACAACTTTTCCGCCGGCATAATCGGCGTAATCCTTCTTGTTATCGGCTACTATGGAATGGGTCCTCTCGTTGCGGCGGGAACCGAGGCTCTTGGCGCCGGGGTTGCGTGGCTTGTTGAATACGGACTTCTTCCTTTAACCGCAATATTTGTTGAACCGGCAAAAGTTTTGTTCCTTAACAATGCAATTAACCACGGCGTGTTTACTCCGCTTGGAGCGGAACAAGTAGCCGAGCTTGGTAAATCTGTGTTCTATATGATAGAATCCAACCCGGGACCCGGCCTTGGACTTCTCGTAGCATTTATGGTTGCCGGAAAAGGAAGCGCACGAAGCAGCGCCTCGGGAGCCGCGTTTATCCACTTTGTTGGTGGTATACATGAACTGTATTTCCCGTATGTTTTGATGAAACCGATAACTATAATCGGGCTTATAGCGGGCGGCGCGACAGGAACGTTTATCTTCTCGACATTTGGCGGCGGCTTGACGGGAGCGGCATCCCCCGGAAGCATAATTGCCCAGATGCTTATGACTCCGTACGGTTCATATCTTCCGAACATAGCGGGTATAATGATCTCTGCTGTTGTTACATTCTTAATCTCGGTTGTTTTGCTTAAAAACAGCAACAAAGGCGAAGACGACCTTGAAGCGGCTCAACAAAAGATTAAAGATATGAAAGCCGAGTCTAAAGGACAAAATGTTGAATCGACAAAAACCACAACTAGCTTTGCGGACGTATCATTAATAATCTTTGCTTGCGACGCCGGTATGGGAAGCAGCGCAATGGGAGCGACGAAACTTCGCAAAAAGATTAAAGACAGCGGCATAGAGGGCATAACGGTTAAACATTCCCCAGTAAGCGACATACCAAAAGAAGCGCAGATAATCGTAACACATGTACAATTGCAAGAAAGAGCAAAAAGCTCTAATCCCGACGCACATCTTGTGACGATAACCGACTTTTTATCGGCGCCCGAGTACGACGTGCTTTTGGCAAAATTAAAAGAAGACAAATCTTAAAAATAATTTTAAAAGGTTGAAATAAATATGACAGAGATTAAATATACAATAATAGATGAACACGGAATTCATGCACGACCCGCCGGAGAACTGGTGAAACTTATACAGACATTTAAATGTGATGTAACGATTAAGAAAGGCGAAAAGAGCGCAAGCGGAAGAAAGTTGTTCGCGCTTATGGGCCTGGCGGTTAAAAAAGGCGATGAGATAACGTTGTCATTTGACGGCGAAGATAGCGACCAAGCGGCGCAAGCGGTTGAGCAGTTTTTAAGCAACAACCTGTAGCCTTAATTTAATAGTCGAGAAAGGGGCATTATGTACACAATACCACAGCGATTGGGAAAGATATTCATCGTGTTACTCGAGCGAACGAAACCCGTTAGCGTAAACGACATTGCCTCTTTTCTCGGGGTTAGCCGAAGAACTGTTTTCAGAGAACTTGAAAGCGCAAACGTAGTGTTGAAAAAGTTTGATATTTCGATTGAAACGACTGTTGGCGAGGGTCTTTATCTAGCGGGCGAACAAACCGACATAGCGCGACTTAAAGAGGTTCTCGAGAAACAAAGCAACGACGTTTCAAGCGATAAGGACAACAGACGAATTGCGCTGGCGCTTCTTATATTAGGGAGCACAGAATGGCGAAAACTATATTTCTTTTCAAGCACCCTCAAGGTGAGCGAAGCTACCGTAAGCCTTGACATGGACATTTTGGAAAGCGAATTTAAAAGCTATAATATACAACTTTTACGAAAAAAAGGCATAGGAGTTTTTGTTAACGGAACCGAGCTTAACATTAGAATCGCGTATGTAAACTATCTTTTAAAAGATCAAAAAGGTTTTGGGATAGCAACGTCGTTCGACGACACACTGTCCCCCGATATAATAGCCGGCGTTGAAAAGATTATCTCGGAACAATCGGTTTTTCTTAACTGGATGACAAAAGACGCGGTTTTGATTTTGTCCTATCGTTTAGCGGTTCAGATATCTCGGCTTAAAAACGGCTTGACTTTAGGGACGGGCGAGGTTCAAAAACAAAAAACTCTCTATACTGAGGTTGCAAAAAACCTTGCGTCGGAACTAAGCTATAGATTTAACGTAGAGATAGAACATCAAGAACTTGATTATATAGTCGAAGTTTTGCGCGCAGCAAGGACAAAAACAAAAAGCGAATTTTACGAAGACGAAAGCTTATCTTTTGCAAGGGCACAAAGTCTTGCATATAGAATGATCGAACGTTTTGACAGCCGACTTGCTCCAACCCTTAAAACAAACGAACATCTCGTTCGAGGTTTAAGCGTTCATCTGTGGTCGGCTATCGTCAGAATAGAAAACGGATATAGAATTAAAGATCCGTTAAGCGGACAGGTAAAAACAGAATATCCCGACATATATAAAAGTACCGAAAATGCATGTGTCGTGTTAAGCGAACAACTTGGAAAACCGATACCGGAAGAAGAGATAGCGTGTGTTGCAACACATTTTGGCGCGGCTGTTCTCGAGATTGGACAAAACCGACCCAAAAGACGACTTAAGGTTGGAATTATCTGTCTTGGCGGAATTGGGGTTTCGTATATGATGGCGGGACAGGTTAAAAAATTCTTTGAAAAAGAAGTTATAACCGAAATAGGGGAGCTTAATCAACCCCACAGTTTCAAAGATTGCGATTTTTTGATAGCGACAACCGCGATACAGGACACCGAAAAACCGGTTGTAGTAGCACATCCGTTACTTACCGACGCGGAAAAAAAAGAAATTCAAAACATGATAGACAAGATTTCGGCAACAGGTTACAAAGCGGTTAAACAAGAAAAAACAAAATCTTTTAAAGAAAACGTCAACGCCGCACTTGTCCATCTTAAAAACATTAATGATATACTCGAAAACTTTGAGACGGTTGAGATTCAACCGGATATGACGGTGGACGAACTTTCAAAGTTTGTTGGGTATCGCTTTTCAAACAGTCCGCAAGAGGGCGAAGCGATATATAATAGCCTTAAACAACGCGAACAAATGTCGTCGCAACTTATAGAACAGCTTGAAATAGTGTTGCTACATTGTTGCACATCTGCGGTTAAAAGCCCAATTATTACGGTTTTGTATCCTAAAGAGGGATATATAGTAAACGAAAAAAAAGCAAAAGCGAAAAGTTGTTTTTTAATTCTTCTGCCACAAAACTCGTCTGCTAAACTTAAAGAGGCGATAGGTTCGATAAGCGGAGCTTTTGTAGAGGATGAAGAGTTTTTAACAGCCGTTGTAAACGGCGAAAGCCAAAAGATTTTAAACACGATTGAGTATCTGTTATCGCTTCGACTTTCGGAGTATCTCACAGATATTCTCGGAGAATAGATATAAACCCAAACAACAAAAGTTATAAGGAGTTACGTTATGTTAAACAAAGATCAAATAATATTAAACCAAACCCCAACAGATAAAGACAGCGTCATCAAAAGATGTGGAGAGCTTCTTGAACAAGGTGGTTATGTAACAAAAGAGTATACCGAAGGAATGCTCAAAAGAGACAAGAGTTTTTCAACAGCTATTGGAAACTTGATAGCTATTCCCCACGGCGAAAAAGACTATGCCAAATACATCAAAGAGACGGGGCTTTGTGTTTTAACCTATCCCGACGGAATAGATTGGGAGGGAACAACGGTTAAGCTTGTTATCGGAATAGCGGCGCTAGGCGAACAACATCTTGATATACTTGAAAACATTGTTGAGGCTCTCGAAGACGAACAAGCGGTTGAACAACTTGTTAAAGCGTCCGACGCCGACAAAATAATGGCGGTTTTCACAGGTGGAAGCAAATGATTATCACGGTTACTTTAAACCCTGCTCTCGATAAAACGGTTGCTGTCGAAACGCTTAAACTGGGCGGGTTAAACCGAATAACTTCTACGACGGTGGACGCCGGAGGAAAAGGAATTAACGTTTCCAAAATGGCGAAAGTTTTGGGTGTTGAAACGTTAGCTACCGGTTTTTGCGGAGGCAGCGGCGGACGAGAACTTATTTCAAAGCTTGACGACCTTAATATTAAACATGATTTTGTCACAGTTCAAAGCAACACGAGAACAAACACAAAAGTTTTGGACAAAAGTTTTGGAATAACGGAACTTAACGAAGCGGGTGTCGTTGTCACAAAACAAGAACAGCATACTCTATTAGAAAAGCTTTTGTCGTTTGCAAAAAGCGATACTATCTTTGTTTTGTCGGGAAGCACCCACGCAAACGCTCCGCAAGATTTTTATAAGCAACTTATAAAAGAATTAAAAAGCAAAGGGTCGTTTGTGCTTTTTGACGCAGACGGAGAACAGTTTAAACAAGCGTTATCGGAACAACCAAACTTTATAAAACCAAACGACCAAGAACTTATAGAGTTTTGCAACAAAAAAGATATGACAAAACAAGAGATGTACACGGTTTGCAGACAGCTTATAAAAGACGGAGTCGAGTTTGTTGCCTTGTCTCAAGGTAGAGATGGAGCCGCTTTTATAACGAAAACCGAAGCATACTACGCGCCTCCTTTAGACGTTGTCGTTGCGTCAACCGTCGGAGCGGGAGACAGCATGGTGGCGGCGGTGGCGTGTGCGAAACAGATGGGGCTTTCGCTTGAACAGACCGCAAAGCTTGCAATGGCGTGTAGCGCGGGGGCGGTTACAACGAGCGGAACCAACCCACCGACCAAAGAGTTGGTTGAACAACTTAAACAAAGCGTCAAACTTGAAACTATTACATTTTAGTTTACGGAAGGAATTAATTTAAATATGAAAACAAGAGCGATAAGAATGTATGGAGCGGACGATCTTAGGGTTGAAGAATTTGAACTCCCCGCTATTAAATCAGACGAAATATTGGTTAAGATTATTACAGACAGCGTTTGTATGTCTACATATAAACTTCTAAGACAAGGGAAAGACCACAAACGTTGCCCCAAAAATGTTGAGACTAACCCGATTATTATCGGACATGAATTTTCGGGCGAGATAGTCGAGGTCGGCGAGAAATGGGCTAACGAATTCAAACCGGGCGAAAGGTTTGCGCTCCAACCGGCGCTTAACTACAAAGGAAGCCTCGCGTCCCCCGGTTATTCGTATGAATTTTTTGGCGGCGCGGCTACATATGCGATAATTCCGCAGGAGGTTATGGAACTCGGTTGTTTGTTGCGTTATGACGGAGAGGGTTATTTTAACGCTTCGCTCGGCGAACCTATGAGTTGCATAATCGGTGGATATAACATAATGTACCACACAAACAAGGTTAACTATGACCATTCCAAAGGAATCAAAGAAGGCGGAAACGTTTTGATACTTGGCGGTTGTGGACCTATGGGACTTGGCGCTATCGAATATCCGATAGTTGCCGGAAACAGGCCGAAACGAATTGTCGTAACCGACGTTGACAACGGCAGAATTGAACGTGCAAAACAACTTATATCCCCCGAATTCGCTAAACAAAACGGCGTTGAACTTTATTATATAAATCCAAACGATCTTGACGACCCGTATCAACAACTATTAGATATTAGCGAAGGAAATGGATACGACGATGTTTTTGTATATGCTCCGATAAAACCGCTTGCGGAACTAGGCGACAAACTTATGGCTTTTGACGGTTGTTTAAACTTTTTCGCGGGTCCCACAAACAGCGATTTTACGGCCGAGATAAACCTATACAATGTACATTACATCTCGACCCACATCTTGGGAAGCACAGGCGGAAACACAGACGACCTTAAAGAAGCACTTGAACTTTCGTCCAAAGGAAAAATACGTCCGTCTGTTATGGTAAGCCATATATGCGGATTGTCCGAAATAGTAAATGTGACGGCAACTTTGCCCGAAATCAAGGCAGGAAAAATTTTGGGATATACCCAGTTTGACATGCCGCTCGTAGCCCTTTCGGACTTTGAACAACTCGGCAAAACAGATACACTTTTTGCAAAACTCGACGCAAGCGTAAAAAAACACGACGGACTTTGGAACGCCGAAGCCGAAACGATACTACTTCAACATTTTGAAACAAAGTAGAAATTTAGGAAGGAAACAGATTGTATGTTAACTTTAAAGGGTATAGGGGTGTCTTCCGGCGTTGCCATTGCAAAGATACATTTTCCAAAAGAAAGGGTTGTCGACGTGCCGCTTGAGCACACCGACGACACCGAAACAGAGATTAAACGATTTGAAAGTAGCCGCGCAATGGCGGTTACCCAACTAGGCGAACTTGCGGTTGTTACGGCAAACTCTCTTGGAAAACAAAACTCGTTGTTGTTCGAGATCCACCAGATGATGCTTGAAGACCTCGATTACTGCGATACCGTAAAAGAAATTATTGTAAACGAAAAAATTACCGCCGAATGTGCGGTAAGCGAGACGGCAAAACAGTTTGCAGAGATGTTCTCTAACATGGAGGACGAGTATATGCGCGAGCGCGCGGCGGACGTCAAAGACGTTTCTATAAGAGTTATCGAGATATTAACCGGCAAACAAACTCCTCAAGAGCATGTGACAGAAGCGTTTATATATGCAGGGTTAGATTTCACACCGAGCGAAACGGCACAGTTCGATCGTTCAAAAACCTTAGCTCTTGTAACAAGCTATGGAAGCAAAAATTCCCACACGGCAATCTTTGCAAGAACGCTTGGAATTCCGGCAGTAATTGGGCTTAAAGAAGACCTTACAAGGGAACTTGACGGAAAGTTAATAGTTCTTGACGGAGACACGGGAGATGTTTTTATCGAACCGGACGAGCAAACACTTTTGGAATACAAGGGAAAACAAAAGGAACAAAAAGACGTGACGACGATGTTGGGTCGATTTAAAGGGAAGAAAACCGCAACGAAGTCGGGAAAACTCATAAAGCTTTTTGCTAACATCGGTTCGCCAAACGACGTCGAGGCGGTGCTTGAAAACGACGCGGAAGGAATTGGGCTTTTCAGGAGCGAGTTTTTGTATCTCGAAAGCGAGGACTATCCAACCGAAGAGCAACAGTATCGTGCATATAAAAAAGTAGCCGAAAAGATGGAGGGACGTCCGGTAATTATAAGAACCCTTGATATCGGCGCAGACAAACAAGCGAGCTATTTTAAACTTCCACACGAAGAAAACCCGGCTATGGGTATGCGTGCTATAAGGATTTGTTTAACACGTCCCGAAGTGTTTAAAACCCAATTAAGGGCTCTTTATCGCGCCTCGGTCCACGGCGAAATAAGCATAATGTTGCCTATGATAACCTCCGTTTCGGAAGTCATTAAAGCCAAGGCGATAATTAAAGAAGTTAAGGCAGAGCTTTTGAGCGAAGGCCACAAGATAAGCGAATATCTTTCGGTCGGTATAATGATCGAAACCCCTGCTGCCGCCGTCATAAGCGACCTTTTAGCGCAAGAGGTAGATTTTTTCAGCATAGGAACAAACGATCTTATCCAATACACGCTAGCAACCGATAGGCAAAACGAAAGCATCTCATGTTTTTGCGACGACCACCACGAAGCGGTTAAACGTCTTATCGAGATGACATGTAAAAATGCACATAAACATGGCATCTGGGTAGGGGTTTGCGGAGAGCTTGCCGCCGACAAAGAGATGACGGAGTTTTTTGTAAAAGCAGATGTCGACGAACTTTCGGTTTCACCGTCTGCGATACTTCCGTTAAGGGAACGTTTAAGCAGAATTTAACTGTGTAACATAAAAATTAATAAAATTTAAGGGGCGTTCACACAGGAACGCCCCTATTACATTTCGTATATTCTTTTGTTTAATCTTTTTTCAACGGATTTTTAAGTACCCATTTGCCATAGATATTTTTTTCAAAGATATCCCTGTTATAAAACTTGTCGATAACCGCCCAAAATTCGGTTTCGGAGTATCCGGCGAACTCGCAGAAATCCCTTACACAAAGTTCGTCCAACCACCCGTCATGTTTGTTTACAAGGTCAACTGCCTCGTCCCTTGTTATCAAGCCATAGCGAACCTGGCGCGCGGCATAGTCGGTTGCGGTTGCGTGGCCAAACTTCGGGTATTTCATCCAGCCATGGACAAGATACGCCCTGCTGTCGACTTGGTCAAAGTCTTCTATATGGTGTGTGCGCTTCCATTCGTGTCTAAGGTCATGGAAACCGCGTTTTTTTGCGAATTCGTAGTTTTTAAAGCTGTTCCAATCGACAAAATAGCTTACATACATCGGGTCGAGCGACGCCATTTGTTCCGGTGTAGGCGCAAGGGTAAGAGACAGATCTTTTTCGGTAACCCCATCGCCGATAAGCTCTGCCATATCAAGACCAACCGCAACCCCGTTGTTTATCTGTTCGCGCGCGGAATAGGTTTCTTGCTTTTGGTCGCCGCCATACTCATAGCTTACATTTTCGCCGTATACCAAAAGCGGAGTGTTAAATTTAATCGCCATGTGAAGCGGGAACGTGTAGATCAAACGATCGATAAACCATGTCGGTTTTCCGTATCTTTCAAACGTCTTGCGCATAAGAATTTTTTGTGTTCGTATGTCGGGTTTACAACTTATTATAGTGCAACCGAACTCTTCCGAGATGTTTTGAAGGTTGTGTTTTCCGGCTTCTGTCATCTTAAAATTATCTTCGGCAGAAAAAAGAATTGGGTTCATTCCCATGACTTCTTTCATTAGATAGACTTGATAGTGGCTGTCTTTGCCGCCCGAAATGGCTATCGCACAGTCGTAACCGCCGGGGCCGTTCATTCCTCTGTATTTGTCACAAATAGCCTCAAGCTCTTTATAGCGCTTGTCCCAGTCGATGTTTTTTCTGTTTTCATAGTTTGTGCATGCGACGCAAACCCCATCCTCGTTAAACGTGATTCCGGGTCTTGTCGAGGGCATAACACAACGTTTACAATATTTCATGGTAACTTCCCTTTCGTTTCTAAAGCGTATAACAATAAAATGTCAATTCAATAAATTTTATATTAAATTTTAAAAAACACTTCACTTAAAAATAGCGAAGTGTTTTTTATACTAAAACACACGTATAATGTGGTTTAGCATGTTTAGTTACTAGATGTTTGCTTCTATGTGTTTTACAATATCGCCGATATAGCGCACATTTTCGATCTCTTCGTCCGCCATTTCAAGGTCGAACTCTTCTTCAAGTGTCATGATTAGATCAACGATATCAAGAGAATCAGCCCCGAGGTCGTCAATTATGCTTGAATCCATCTTAACTTTATCTTCATCTAAATCAAGTTGCTCACAGATAACCGCTCTTACCTTTTCAAAAACCATTGTTATAAACTCCTTTTTTTTAAAACCGTTTTAACCGATATAAAACGTCTACAATATTATATAACGTTTTTATGCGAAAATGTCAACACCTTTTTTGTCAAAATACAAAAAAACTTTATTTTTTTATTTTTACCACCGCAAGAAACATTTTTTATCGACTGTCAAGATATGTTAATATCACATCATTAAACAGTTTGGAGTTGAATTTATATGTCTGCAAAAGCTATTGCCTTAATCGGGTTTTCGGGCTGCGGAAAAACCACAATTGGAAAACTTCTCGCGAAAGAACTTGGAATTCCTTTTTCCGACTTGGACGACAGAACAGAAAGTTTTACCGGAATGCGGCTGTCCGACATACTGATAAGAATGGGCGAGTCGGGGCTTAGGACGGTTGAAAGCCTTGCGCTTTCGGTTCTTGGAGTGTCGGGGGGAGTTGTCGCTACGAGCAGCGGTTCGATAATGTTTCTCAAAAATCGAAGAATTCTTGAGGAAGGTTTTTTCACAATCTTTCTCGATGCGCCGTTCGAGGCGCTTTACCCGCGTATCATAGGAACCGCGAGGCCGCTTCTTTATTCGCTTTCGGAATCGGAACTTTCGATGTTGTACAGTATGCGTTCCGAACTTTACAAACAGTCGGCGGACATCGTTATCGATGCGACTAAACCTACCGACGAGATTGTTTGTGAAATATTAGAGGTATTAAAAATTATTCAAAGTCGATTGCAAAAGAAATAAAAAAACGTTTGCCGAAATTATAGCGATTAGGGGAGCGGAAAAAAGAGTTGATTTAGATATCCCCCCCGCCTTCGGCGGGGGGGATATCTAAAAAGTTAATCAACGCCTTTATCCACACCCGCGATTAGAGAAATCAAATTTTCAAGCTTTTGGTAGGGCTGAAAATTTGATTTTTTTATCTTGTTTTTTTAAATAAGTTACACAAGTCGAGCGGAATATGGTAAAATAAAATAAACAAGGTAAAACGAAAAAACTCAAAATGTGAAGGAACTGTTTATAGATATGATTAAGACTAAATATCTGCCACAACGAATACTGATATACTGTGTTGGCCTGTTCTTGATAGCTGTTGGTGTTTCGCTTTCTATCAATTCAAATCTTGGGATTTCGCCTGTAAATTCTGTTCCGTACGCGGTTAGTCTTTCGACCTCGATAAAAATGTCAACTGCCGTCACGTTGGTGTTTGCGTTTTATATGTTGTTACAGATAATATTGCTTACAAAAGATTATAAAATTATTAACTTAACCCAGATATTTTTTGCGACCCTTTTGGGGTATTTTGTCGATTTCACCAACCTGCTTTTAGGGGGGATAAGGTTTGACAACTACATAGGTCAACTTTTTTTAATGGCCGTTAGCATCATTGTCATCGCTACCGGAGTTTCGCTTTATGTAGACGTCAAGTTGGTTCCAATGCCGTCCGAGGGTTTGGCGCTAGCCATCACACAAAAGTTTAAAAGGCTTGCGTTTCATCAAGTTAAAATGATAGTAGATTGCCTTTTTGTCATAGCGGCTATGCTCATAACTTTTTTTGCGCTAGGCGAGATACAAGGCGTTCGCGAAGGAACCGTTATAAGCGCCATAATGGTTGGCAAGACTATTCCGCTAACGAAAAAACTAACCTCTAAGGTAACAAAAAAATTCAAAGATCTTTAAATCATGGTTGTAACCGTCAACGTTGACGACAGACTTAAAATTAAATGTCAATTAGTAACGTTAGTTGATAGCAATCAAAAGTAACCAAAAGTAAACAACCTAAAGAAAATATTGACTTTTTGTGTTATTAGATGTAATATTAATTGATTGTAATATGCTTTAGAGCGATAAGCAAAATTCATAATAACATACAACAAACTATATTGAACCGGAGCGGATAGATGAAACGAAAATTGCAAGATTTTTGGCAATTCGTTGTCGACAAAACGATAGAGGAAAAAAGAGACCTCAACGCTTGTAGAGACGAAGTCGTCAAGAAAAACACCGAAATATTGACAACGATGGTGTTTGCGACCGCCCTTATTTTAGGGGTTAGTTTTATAGTTTCGTTTGCATCGGATTTTTTTACATCGGCAGGGGTTTCAAATCTTCGTTGGGCATATCTCGGCGTTACAACCGTTGCGATTGTTATTTATATATATATTAAGTGTTTTGCAAAAAACTATCACACCGGGCTTATATACATAGTGAACACACTTGCGGTTATCTATTCATTCATCGTGGGCGCGCTTGTCATACCCAACGGAACGAGCGTTACATTTATCGTAGTTCTCTTTATGTCATCGACGCTATATCTTGACTATGGTTGGCGAATTCATCTGTTTATGACCTGTGCGACGATTGCGTTTGTTGTGGGAATTTCTTTTTTCAAGACCCCTGAAGCGTTTTCCGCCGAAGCTATGAATTCGTTTATCGTGTTGGCGTTGTTGTTCGTCATTGGAACGATGGTTCGTTCGGCAAGGCTTGGGGTTCTTGTTGCACAAAATACCTTGAGTGGATACGCGTACATCGACCAGCTAACCGGCATAAACAATCGCCGCAAGTTGTTCGAGGATTTTGCTAAATTTGAAGATACGCAAACAGCACAAAAAATAACGGCACTTGCGATTTTAGATGTAGATTTTTTTAAAAAATTTAACGACCGATACGGACACCAAGCCGGCGATAGTTGTTTAAGAAAATTTGGGAACTGCCTTGCTTTGTTGCAAGAACGATACAGCGTTTTTTGTTACAGATATGGTGGAGAAGAATTTACTGTGGCGTTTATAGACTGTGATAAAGCGACGGTTGACAACGCTGTTGAATATTTTTTGGAGGAATTGAGAAAATGTCAAATTCCTCATCAAGATTCACCATATAGCATCCTTACAGCTAGCGTAGGAGTTTCGTATATTGCCGAGCAAAACGCAACCAATCACGGTGAGACACAGAAAAAACAAAGTTTCGAGAAGATGTTAAGCGTTGCGGACAGCGCGCTTTACAAGGCAAAAGAGGGCGGAAGAAACAAGGCGGTTTATGCCGAAATGTTAAACGACACCCCAGCCGAGTTATCCGAAACGATACGCAAAAGAGAAAAAAACAACTAGCGGTTGAAATAATTTTATTAAATATATAAAACGGGGAATATCGTTTGTGATATCCTCCGTTTTTTTTAGTTTTGTATAATATATTCGTTTTTATTTATTATTAAGTTCCTCTAGTTTTTTTTCGATTATCGCAAAATCTTCGAGGGCTAATGGCTTGTTTTTCGGGTTGCGAAGAATAGCCGCCGGGTGAAATGTAGGCAAAAAAAGCATACTGCTTTTTTCAAAAAGCATCTCGCTTTTCTCACAAAACATCTCGTCTTTCTCACAAAACATCTCGCTTTTCTCAAAAAACTTTCCGTGGTCTTTTGTAACCATAATTGAGCGACCAATTATCTTTTGAGCCGCTATTCTTCCAAGACACACCAAGATTTTAGGTTTAATTAAAGAAATCTGTTTTCTTAAATAATCGATACAAAGTTGTTGTTCTTTCGGGGTTGGGTCTCGGTTTTCGGGAGGGCGACATTTTATAATGTTCGCTATATATACATCGTCACGAGAAAGCCCTATCGTTTCAAGAAACCCGTCAAGAAGCTTTCCGCTTCGACCGACAAACGGCGTTCCTTCAAGGTCTTCGTTCATTCCGGGAGCCTCGCCAATAAACATAACGTCGGCATTAGCGTTGCCCGTTCCGAAAACAACGTTTGTTCTCGTATTTGAAAGCTCGCATTTTGTACAGGTTAAACACTCGTTTTTGAGTTCGCTTAATGTCATAAAATTATACGTCCTCTTCGGTTTCTCGAACTATGAAGATAGGGCGTCTTTTTGTTTCCAGGTATGTTTTTGAGAGGTATTGTCCCAGAATACCTATCGAGAAAAGCTGTATTCCCGAAACCATAAGTATTGTACAGATAAGCGCCGGAAATCCGTCGACAGGGTCGCCAAACATGATAGTTTTAAAAAGGAAATATAAAAGCAAAACAAACGACAACGCGCAAAAGACAAGCCCCATAACCGAAGAGATTGCAAGCGGAGCGACCGAAAAAGCCGTTATGCCTTCGAGCGAATAGAAAAACAGTTTCCAAAAAGACCATTTTGTTTCGCCCGCCGCACGTTCACGGTTTTCATACTCAAGCCATTTGGTTTTAAACCCAACCCAACCAAATATGCCTTTTGAAAATCTGTTGTATTCTTGTAACGAAAGGATAGAGTCACACATCTTGCGTGTCATAAGCCTAAAGTCGCGCGCCCCGTCCACAATGTCTGCATCTGATATCTTGTTTATAATTCGATAGAACGTCCACGCAAAAAAAGATCGAATGGGCGGCTCGCCCTTTCGCGTAACGCGACGCGAAGCGACACAATCAAACTCGCCTTTTTGAAGCTCTTGATACATTTCGGGGACAAGCTCGGGCGGGTCTTGCAAGTCGGCGTCCATAACCCCAATAAAGTTACCCTTTGCACAGCTAAGCCCGGCAAACATAGCTCCCTCTTTTCCAAAATTACGAGAAAGCGAAACAAAACGTATGTGTTTATCGTTTTGACAAAGTTTTTTAGTTATGTTTAAAGTCTCGTCGTCTGACCCATCGTCAACTATAATTATCTCATAGTCTGAACCGTTAATTTGGGAAAAAACCTCTTTTGTTTTTTCGTAAAACAAAGGCAGAACTTCCTGTTCGTTTTTGCACGGAACGATTATAGATATAAGATCCATCGGTATAATTGTCCTTTCATTTGCTAGATAAAAAACTTATGTTGCTTTTTATTAAACTCCGTACGTCGTCCATTCGGAAAAACCACTAAGATCGGAATCGGGTTTTGAAGTCGTCGGCGTTTTGTCCGGTTGGTTTTGGCCAAACTTTGAGACTTCGTTTTGTTTAGAAAAAACGGTTGGTTCTTCGGGCGGGTTGTGTAGTTCGGGGATGTCGCGAGTCTGGCTTTTCGCACAGGAATTTATCATAGCAAAATCCCAAAGCATTCCGAACAAACCATATCTTGTGTCGGCAAGAAAACTATATTCAAGCGCGTCGACAGCGTCCGCTTTAAATATCCCAAGATCCGCAAATGAATACGGCATGTCGAGTTGTCTGAAAACCGATTTGTATTCGACATAGCGCGGAAGCAACTTTTTCATGTCGGTTTTAATTCTCGAAAAGTTTTGTTCAAGTTCTTTAATTCGTCGTTCAAACTCCGCCTCGGAAAACCGCCTTCCGGACGATTCTGAAAGAATTTTGTCGGCTTTTTCGCCGTAAACTCGATGTATTTCTCTGCCGTATGCCGACCAACTGTAGCCCCTGTATTCCATCATTGCATTAGAAAAATCGGGGTCTGCGTCGGACAGGATGTCGTATATATTAACACAGTAACATGCCGCAAAGCCTTTTAAAAGGTTAATGCTAACTTCGCGGTCTTTTTGTTTAAGTTTTTGGTAAAGGAAATCCGCAAGCGAACTCTCGCTACCTTTTGAAACCAAAAGACTTCCGGCGTAGTCTGCCGAAACGCCGACCGAAATTAGCGAGCGAAGCAAACAATCAATTAGCTCTTTCGAGCTTAACGAAGTACCCCGCGAAACGAGTTGTTTAAGTCTTTTTAATTCTTTAAGGATATATCCGGCGATTTCGGAACAGAAAAACGTTCCGTTTACCATGGCGGAAAGATACCAATCGAAAACCGAAATATATTTTGAAAGAGCCGCGGCTATTCCGTTTTTAGTCATCTCTTTTGGGGCGGCGCATATAACCGAAAGATCGGCAACTATTGCTTTTGGGGTTATCGATTTAAACACCTGTACGTTACCTTTTTCGTCAAAAAAGGTCGAAAAAGGCGCGGCAAAACTGTCGGACGACGCCGCGGTTGGGCACGCTATAAGCGGAACTGCCGATTTGAAGCAAAGATATTTTGCAAGATCGATTAAACTTCCGCCACCTACCGCAATTACTATTGCAGTGTCTTTTGGAAGGGCTACTACAAGTTTACCAAGGCTTTGATGGTTGCACACAATAGGTTCGTCGCCCGGAAAAACATATTTCTTAACCTTAAACCCGTCGGCACCTATCATGCGAACTATCGACGATCCGGCAACGTCCATTGTGTTTTCGTCCGCAACAACAAAGATTTGTTTTTCTTTGTATTTCGATATCAACCCCGGTATACAAAGATTTGCGTTTTCCGCAATCAAAACCCCCGACAACTCGGTTTTGTGGGTCTTTCCACAACTGCATTTAATAGGTTTTTTTATGAGACTCTCAACCGGTTCTTTAAAATTATTCTTTTCCACAAAAATATCCATTCCTTTCTTGATGTCTTGGGCGGAGTTGCCACAGCGTTTTTTAAGGTGGCAAAACTTCGGTTACCCTTTTGACCGAAAAGCACAAAACTTGCCCTGACCTTTTTAATAGAGTTGTTTTTCTTTAAAGTTTATATATTCAAATTCTGCTATATAATATCCCGTGCCGTTTGGTTTGATAGTGTATACGTTACATTGCATTTCGGTGTAGATATCCTCTATCATGTCAAACGTGACTTCACCGTCCGTCATCAAAAGTTCTTGGTTTTCCATGTCGTTAAAAAACAAAGGGTCGGTAAGATCGATAAGATACAGTTTAAATTCATCTTGATATCCGTCTACGGCGTACGGGAAAAAATATCCCGCCATGCCGGAAGTTGCATACTGCCTAATGATAACTTCGTTTTCGACGTCTAAAATATAAGGAGAGTATTCCTTTGTCTCAAATTCATCGCTAAGGTTTGCTTCTGGTCCAAAGATAGCGGACACCCCGTCTTTAAGGTCGGCAAACGATAAAGACGCCGAAATTCCGTCATCCATATCCTCAAACAACGAATTTTTCAAAATTGCGGAGGCAAAAACCATCGTTTCATCCGAAAGTTCCGAACTGTTTGAAAAAGGACTTGGCGCTATGTTAAACGGTGTTACGAGCGAGATGAATTTATCTAACGTTTCAAGGTCAACCGTATAGCCGGTCTGTTCGGGGAGCGCCGTGACAAGGTTCTCTGTGGCTTCGGCTACGGGGTCTGTTTTTGCCTCGATTTCGGCTTTGACAGAACTGCTTACTACTTCGCTTTGTGGCGAGTCTTCTAAAGCACATCCCGAAACAATAAAGACAAGCGTAGATAATAAAAATGTCGTTAAAATAAATCGTTTCATAAAGTTAACCGTCCCTTTCTTGGGTCTTTTGAATCTATCAATGTATAATAAAATTCAAACGTTGTATTTTTGCGACAAGCGCAAAATTTGAAAAAAGCTATAGCGAAAGATTAAATCGATCTTGGTCTCCGTCTGCCTTAAACATAACCCAATCTCCCGACATGTTGCTTGCCGAAAAAAAATCTACATTTGAGAGCTCGAGGGGGGTAAGATAGACCGGGACGATGTTTTGGTCGTCCGTCGTTCTTAAAACAAACCCGGCTTCAAACATCGTTTGTTCCGAAAACCCAATGGCGGAAAAATCCGCAAACTCCGCGCCTGTTTCGTCGAACAAAATCTCTGTCGCGCCTCCAAGCGCCGTTATTAGCTCGCGGTTGCCTATGAAATCGACAAAACGCAACGCTTTTTTATCATTATCGCTTATGATAACCCTGTACACAGCAAACGCGGTTTTCTCTTTTTTGGTAATACGTATAAAGCTGTATTCAAACCACGGATTTTCAAGGTATCGCCATTTTATGTATGATAGATCTTTATAGGGTTTTAAAAAGTTAAATGTCGAAAAATCAAACTTTAAAAATTCCGTTTGACTAACCTTTTTTATTTTAAATCCCTTAGTTTGTACTTTGGGTATAATTTTATCCGATATACTACAAAGAGTATATTTTTCTACGCTGTCGTTTAGGCGATAGAACTGGTTAAGCGGTTTTACATTAAACTTTAAAAATTTATAAAACCCAAAAACCGACGGCCTTATGTTGTTGACCGAAGCGGTTGAACAACCAGTTTGTTTTTTTATCTCATCAACCGTTTTAAGAGCCGCCGTTATCGGCGCGCCTTTTTTAGCCACAAGATATGATATAAATATATCGGGAGTTTTGGTGTCGTTGGTTTTAATAAACCCGGCAAGCGAGAGAAGTTCGTTTGTATCTTTATCCCGTGCACACATTATGTTTATCGTGTTTTCGCGGACAAAATAGTAGTCGAACGTTTCGCTGTCGTGGATTAAAGGGTGTTTGCTGCCCCAATGTGTTTCGCAAAAATTTTGAAACTCTAAAACCTCGTTTTGTTCAAGTTGTTTATATATGATGTCGCCCATAATTTAAAATACCATTCCGGAAGTTATCGGAACTATCGCTCCGTTTAAATATTCGTTGTCGTCACAAAGCAGGAATTTCAAAACATTCGCGACATCTTTTGGTGACCCGTTTCGTTTAAGCGGGCTTTTTTGAGCCGTGCTTTGGATTTCAAAATCGGGTAGCGTTTCAAGAAACGACGTTTCGACCATAGACGGCGCGACCGCGTTAAACGTTAGACCTTTGTCGGCGTATTCAACCGCCAAAGATTTTGTCATTCCCATAAGAGCATATTTAGAACTTACGTAACTCGAAAGAAATTTCGGCGGCGTTCCTATACAATACGAAGTCAACATAACCGCGATTTTGCCAAAACCGTTTTTTGCCATAATTGGCGCAAACTCTTTGCACACCAGCGAAAAACTGAGCACCGAAACGTTTATGTCCAAAAGATAACTGTCGCTGTTGAACTTTTTAAACTTTGTCGCTTTTGCAAGAGGGGCCGGAAGATGGACTATCTTTGTTATCTCTTGTCCCAAAGCCTTGACGTTTTGGATAAACTCCAAAATTCCCTCTTCGCTTGAAAAGTCTCCATAGACACAGGCTAGATTTTTGTCTTTTATATTGTCAAGTTTTTGTTTGTTCGAGCGATAGTGTGCGATGATATCGCCGTCTAAACCTTTGATAAGTTCAATTCCGATGTCGCTGCTCGCGCCGAGTATTAACGTTGAAGCCATATGTACCCCTTGTTTTGTTTTTAGTGAAGAATGTGGAGTTAGGAGTTAGGA
>CAYJJR010000041.1:0-18899 GCA_964370565.1 uncultured Oscillospiraceae bacterium
TAACTATTAACTATTAACTATTAACTATTAACTATTAACTATTAACTATTAACTAATTTAAGAAAGGGCTAAACTTCTTTTATATAATGAAAAGCTTTATTAAAAAATCGAATAGTGGTTTCAGCCTTGTCGAACTCATGATAGGTGTGGCGATTTTAGCCATTATCTTGATACCTATAACGTCGGCTATCGTCTCGTCCGGAAACTTTGTTTCGGATAGCTACGAGCTTAGCGACGCAACAATGTTAGCGGAAAGCTTGGCGGAACAGTTCGAGGTCATGGACATTTCCGAACTTTTGGAAACCCCGAGTAGTTCAACCATTCCAACTGTCCACACAGAAACCGGCGATGTTACGGGCGCGTTTGTCGTGCCGGACGGCGGTTCAAACGCATACAATCCTTTAACTGTGTCTCCTTCCGCGCCATATTTTATAGAATACAAAGGGCTTATAAGTGGCTATTCAACCTACAACGCGGTTGTGACTATTAACCCTGCGCCGAACAATAGCGGCTTTGATGTGATAAACGCAACTCCGGTTTTCCAAAATTTCGACGTGGGTTTTGTCGCGTCTAAAGAGGCTGATTCGGAAAACGATTTCGACGAACTTTCTTGGAGTGCATTTAAGCTTGAAGCTGCCACAAAAGGTTATGACCTAAACGACGCGGCTTTCACGACCAATCGAGACTCTCTCTCTCAAGACCGAAATATTACGCTTGAAATAGATGAAAAGACCGACAGCTCTAACAACAAGACAATTCACATGTCTATGACATATATCTATTCATATGTCTATCCGTCATCAACAGGAAACTTTTATGACGGGAAGACATACGAATGGTACAAAACAATCAGCCTCACAGATATAGGCGGAATTCCTGTTCCCGACGTCTCTGTTGGGGAAAAATATCCGACGGTGTTTCTCTCGATTTTCCCTTGGTACCATGGCGAAGATAACATAACTATAATCAATATTTTCGATTTTCCGATAACCGTTGCGATTAACAAGCAAGCAGACCCAAACGTTACCGAAGCAGTTTTGGCAGATAACGAAGCTAATCACGAAGGATTTAATGTTGATATACTTGAGCTGGATCCTACGGAAAGAAATTTGCAAATAATATCTAATTTAACGCAAAACCTTTCGGGAATAGGGCTTCCCGTGTCGGCTGAATTTTCAATAAACAGAACAATCTTTACGCCGAATGAAACCACAGGCAGTCTTCTTGCTGCCGAACCGATTGACAGAATATTTAAAGTAGGCATAGAAATTTATGAGACAAACACATCGGGTAGTAGCATATACCCTCCGGGAGCTGTCTACGACGTTGATTTTATAAAACTGAGATAGAAAGAACAGATGAAAAAATTAAAGCAAAACTTAACGAAAGGGGAAAAAGATATGAAACAAAGATTAAACGGCGCGGTTTTGGCGCTTAAACAAAACAAGGGCGCTACGATAGTGACCGTTTTGGTGTCGATGTTTTTTCTTTTAACCCTTACTAGCATAATGGTTTTTATGAGCTTCACGGCGCTTAGGATAGAACAGACCGAGGCGGTCGGTATTCGCGGATTTTACGACGGCGAAGCGCTTATGGACGAGATTAAAGTCGGCATGGAAAAAACGATGTCTGATACTTTAGTCGAGGCATATCAAACGGTTTTTAGCGGTACAACAAAAGGTGACACCGTTTCATTTATGTTGAAAACACTAGAGGGTATTACCTCTCCGAGAAATTTCGTTGACCAGATGGGACAAAACGCGGACGGTTCTCCAAGATATTTTTACAACACGGAATTTTTAAGAGACTTCCTTCTTCTTGACGGAGTATCGGCAAGCGACATTTATATCGAAAACCTAGACAACGTTGACCCAGATATAATATCTACAATACCTATTCACCTCAGCGGAGATATGGGCGTAACCGTTCCGGGACATGCAGTTCCCGGGTTTCAAAACTATGGTTTGTTGGAGTATGACGAAAACTCCATGACGTTTAAAGGGATAAGCGTAATATATACCGACCCCGAAACACAAATAAGAACCGAGATTACCTCGGATATTGTTCTTTCTTTACCCGACGAGTACTTCACCAGTATGGCACAAGCAATCGGGTTTTCTAATGCCGTAGATTTTTGTCTGATAGCAACCGAGAACATAATAACGCGCCCGGCAGAATTTGACGGCGGAGTGTATGCCAACAAATTCAGCACAACTACCGCCGGAACAACGACGATACACGAAACTTTAATTGCGCGTGAATCACTTGATATTTCGATTTCAAACAACTTATATATTAACTCGATAGCGGAAGTTTGGGCAGGCGACATAACACTTGACAACCTTGCAACGATAACGTCGGAAGACGACAGCAGTATCTTTATACAAAACGACCTGTCTCTTGACGGAGAAGGGGCGAAAGCCGAAATAAACGGAAGCTTGCTCGGGTTTGGCGACAGCACAACAAACCCGGACGAAAGCAGCTCAATTCTTTTAAACGGAATTAATACCGAACTCGATCTTTCAAATACCGATTTCCTCATGCTAGCCGGACACAGCTTTATAATGGCTAATGAGGGTGGAACGCTTATGGGCGAAAGTATCTCGGCGCGTCCCAACCAGTTGGCGTATCTTGCGCCTATCTCTATTTTAGGAAATCCCGAGATAGTTTCAAATCCATTAATTATAACGACGCCAACCAACCCGTCTCATTTTCCCGACATAAGCGGTTTAAACAAAAACACAGCTATTATCGGAGCAAATTCGCTTAACAGCTATAATGCAGATATATTACAGTTGACATATCCGCTTGCCGGAACAGGACAAAGCGCAGTCTACTATTTTATAACTTTTAACGACACAGACGATGCAAACCGATATTTCATAGATTATTTTGGTGCGAATTCCTCCGAGATAACGGGATATCTTGCGGATTATTCTAAACTTTCAACGGTAGGGGGAATCCCGCAAGTTTCCGGAAACTACATCATCGAAAATGGTCCGGACACGTTCTCGCTTGGAAATAGTGACCCAATAGCAACAGAAAGCGCCGAGTTTGTCAAACAGGCGTTTGACAACATGGTTAAAAACCTTTCGCTTGCAAGCACAAACGCAACTGACCCATATAAATATCTTATAGACATCGGAGAAATAAAAAACTTTACAAACCAAAATGCCAGTGTAAACAATATTTGGGAATTTACCGATAGTTCGGGAGAAGTTGTGGCTTTGTTTGCAGACACAGATCTTACATTTGATAATATCAAATACCCCTACGTTAAACTGGTTGTATCAACCGGCGAGGTCACGTTGAACCAAAACTTTGCAGGAATGATAATCTCAAACCAAAACATAAACATAAGCAGCGGAGCAACAAACATTTCTTCCGACTCGACAGGGGTTGTTTCCGCATTTTCCGCAACGTATGACGACGGCACACTGGACGGCACACCGATTAGCGAGCTGTTCACTATAGCGGGCGCGGCTTCGATTGGCGGAACGGTTGAACAAAGCGAAATTCGCGACATAACCGATATGGTAACATACGCGAACTGGACGAAAAACTAGCTTATTAATTCGTAATGCGTAATTCGTAATTCGTAATTAAAGTGTTTACAAGACTAGTTTTTCATTTGCCCTACGGTTTGTTTTTTTGGAACAGGTTCAAGCGACGAGGACAGAGCGACGAGGGCAGATAAAAAACTATTTATGTGAACCTTTAGATGACCTAAGGCAGTAGGGGCGGATATCATCCGCTCGCCATTAGTTGCACAAATTATATCATCCACTGTTGTCTAGGTGTTTAAACGGTATAAATGGCAATAACGAAATTTTTATTCTATGGTTTTTTGTACATTAGAGGCTGTGTTTGAACTGGCGGATGATATCCGCCCCTACGTTCTACCATTTGTGGCGTGGTTTGGGCGACCAGTGCGGCAAGAGCGGAGCTCTGAGCAGAGCCCTTGCCCTACGAGCCGCATTTGCAAACCACATCAACCGACATGGGCGGGCGGATGATATCCGCCCCTACATTCCACCGTTTTATGGAAACGTTAAAGGCCGAAAACTATATTCAAATCCCGCCACGAAGTGGCGCACCACAACTCCTAACTCCTAACTCCTAACTCCTAACTAAACAACCTCACTCCTAACTCCTAACTCCACACTAAAATCCCGCCACGAAGTGGCGCACCTACACTATTAACTAACTAAAAGAAAGGCAAAACTTCTTTTATATAATGAAAAGCTTTATTAAAAAATCGAATAGTGGTTTCACCCTTATCGAGCTTATAATAGTTGTCGCGATTATCGCGGTGCTCACCTCGGTGGTTGCGACGACCACATATCAAGTTTTTGCGACAAACGCAAAGCAATCGATAAACGAAGTTTCGTCGATGCTTTCAAGCTGCCGTGTCTCAACGCTTAGCGGAGCGGTTAACCCCGTTTTTGAGTTAAGCTATGTCGACGGCAACGTAAACGCAACTATCTCGTCCAACGGAAGAAAAGAACAAGAACAAATAGCGACGTCGGCGGTCACGGTTAGTTACACGATAGACGACGGAACAGTGGACGGAAAAACAACAACTTTAGACGACAATTCGGACAAGCTAGAGATACGGTATGACAGCAGTGGCGCGATTAAAGAGCCTACTAACATAAAAAGCATAACAGTAAATTCGGGCTCGAAGATATATGTTTTAACTTTCACGCCCCAGACGGGATACCATGAAGTTACTTAAACGACAAAGTACAAATATTTACAAACGAAAGGAGATTTATATGAAAAACAATAAAGGTTTTACGATGGTTGAACTTATGATTTCGATAGCGATTTTAAGTTTTGTAATAGCAAGCTTAACCATTTTAATGACAACAAGTTCAACAACCTATGCAAATATGTTTAGAACGACAAACATGCAGTATGAATCTCAAATCGTCATGTCACAGTTGCAAGAACGCATAGTCGACTGTAACGGCGGTCTAGCGTTTGACGATACACAAGACATTTTATATGTTGTAAATATGAATAGCGACAAAACAAAAGAAGTTCACGCGTTTAGACTGGAACAAAACGAGATGTTATACGGAACAGTGTCTACAACCTATTCGTCGCCGCCGAACGACAAGCTGATAACCGACCTTGCGGCGGACGAAAATAACATAGCCTCTCCGATGTCACAGTACGTCGAGACGTTTGACATAGTATCAACAGGGGCACAAAGCGGAAACATCTCCTCGATTAACGTCGATATAACGTTTCGTTATGAGGACAGGGTGTACGACGCATATCAAACGATAGCGCTTAGAAACAAACCGTTGCTTTATAACAATTTGGACGATCTTTTGGACAATTTAAACGCAAAATAAAACGTAAAACAAATTAAGGAACATTTAAAAGCATGATTAAATTTAGCAGGACAAAATTAAAATATCTTACGACATCGTTTGTGTTGTTGTTTTTGCTCGGGGTGTTAATGGGCGCGAACGTTTTCGCGGCGCAGTCTTTCGCTTCGATAGAGCAACTGGAGAAAAACAGCGCGACAGAAAAATTTACAATCCTTGAAATCGTGCCACAAGCAGACAGCGGAAGCATAGGCTATTATATTGCCGACTATGAACCGGGAGCGACAACGTTGTCGACCGAAACACAGTATGATAATTTTGTGACAGAGCTAACAGCGGCAGGATTAATGGCAACGGACGGTTCGGCGCCACTTTCTCCGCAAGAAATTCTTCCGTGGGAAGCGCCGGCTTCGGGGGCAATTGAGATAACGCTTTCCGCCGAAAAAAACACCGAAGTTGTCGGAACTTTCACCGCTTCGGGAACAGAGTTTGTCGAAAAAACCGCCGGAACTTCGGCGGATGGTTACACCTTTGTTGGAACAGGCGGAACGCATGACCTAGACAAAACAGGAACAGCAACACACACTGTTTATTATACCACCGTTTACGCTACCGACGGCATCGCAAACAACAACTGGTTTAAAGGCTATGTTTTCGGGAACACAAATTCCAATATAGATATAGAGGTTATAAGCGTAGCCCCGAACGACGGAAGTATTGACACGGAAAACGAGTTTGAAACGCTTTTGAAAAAAGTCGACCTTGTGGTTTTGTCCGCCGGGTTTGACACTGCAACAAAAAACAGCCTTGAAACCGGTTACTCATCAAACGACCTTCAAGATTTCCAGCTTGATTTGCTGTTGGGCAAAGACACGCCAAGCGCAACCAAGCCGACACACGACGGATATTTCGACCCCAAAAACGAAGACATGCTGGCAGTGGTTTTTGACACAAAACTTGTCGATTTAAAACTGCCTGTTTCGCCACCTGCGACAACGTCGGATAACACAAACATCGCAAAACTTGTGGATGAGTTGTTTAGCTACGCCGGAAAAACGAAAGATTCAACCGTTAACATTGGTGGAGCAACTACGGGAACAAAAATAATCGACACAGGTTTTGTTTATAAAAACATCTATGCGTTCACGGCAAACCCCAATGGCGAAACCGAAAAGCCGGCTCTTGCAACAAACGAATTTAACATGCCGTATCAAAATTCGCTTGTCGGAATAGACGTGACCACTAATCCACACTACTCGCCGTTCTATCCTGTTTTAGAGGAGATAAGACTTGAAAACGAGGCGAGGGAATACGATAGAACCGAAAACTCGGCATCTTGGATTAACCTCACAACCGACGTTACAATCGCTACATGTATAAGACATATAGTTGACTTCACGTTAAAAGACCTTGAACCTATCGAGGTTAAACTTTATAAAGACGAAACCGACACAACCGAGATGAGATTTTATCTCATGCCATTTGTGTTTAATTCAAACGAAACGTTGGCGGGAAGTTTTGTAACAAGCTCAACGTTGGGCGATGCTTGGATAAAAGTTTACGAACAGAACGAAAAATATGACGACCGAGAGATTAAGTTCTATCTTTATTTGCTCGACAACCAAAACGGCGATATGTATTTCGACAGTGCGACAAACACGATGAAAAAACTACCGTCACCGGTTACTGACGAGTTGAAAGATGTCGATAAATTTAAACAAACCGACATAAGCGGAGTCGACAGCAATTTGTTTAAACATTTTAATAAATCCGAACCGAGCAGAACGTTTGCCGACGAACCGTTCGAGATTTCATTAAGTTCACTTATAACAGACTTTGATAAATTAGAAGACCAATACGAAACAAAAGCTTATGTCGAAATTAGGACAAAGATAGGCGCGCGGTACTATTCCGATTTCAGCTCGGAGCTAGCGCTTCAAAAACTCGGGCTTCTATCATTAGGCTAGAACCAAACACAAAACGACATACAACAACAAGACACAAAAAAGGACAGGAGTTTTATCCTGTCCTTTTCCCTATAGATTAATCACGTTACTTTTTCAAAAACTTATCCAAAAACCCGAACTTCTTTTGCTGTGGTTCGGTTTTTTGTTGCGTGGTTAAGTCTTGTTGTTTTGTCGTCTCGGTAACATTATCGCTATTGCCGTCTTGCTGTTTTACGTCGGCTTGATTTACGCTTTGTTTAGCGTTATCTTGCTGTTTCGCTACTGCGGTGGTGGCGGTGGTGCTAACGTTTTCAACCTGTTCTGTCTGTTTTGCCTGTTTTGCTGGTGTTTTTGCGATTGACTGAGAGGCTTCAAGCTGTTGTTTCAGATCCTCTATTTCGCTTTTGGATTGGTCAAGTTGGGTCGACATAGTCGCGATAGCTTTTTGTTGTTCAGATCTAATATTGTGTATCGCGAGGTTCGCTTTTTTGCGTTCAATCTTTATAGCTTTCGATTTGGTTTTTGCTTTTTTCATCGTCTCAAACGTTAACCCGAGCAAAAATCCAATAGCGGTTATCGCCGCAATAATAATAACGCTGAAATACGCAAGGTCGGACTGTATGTTGTTTGCAACTATCAACGTCAACGCAACCAAAGCAAGCGACGAGAAAAACAAAAGAAACGAGGCAACTATCCTTGCTTTAAAAAGGATAAACACAACCGATACAAGAAAAATCGGCAAACAGTAGTAGAAAAATACCGAACTCGTTATGTATTCCGTGTCTAGTATGTAAAGCGAAAGCACAGTAACCGAGAAAACTATAATGAAAAATAAACACCCAAGGGTGAAACGTTTTTTTGGTTTTGTTGGGATGTTTTTACCTGTCATTTAATCAAGACTCCTTGCTAAATAAAAATATAATCCGACTTTAACTATCCGCCTATTTTGAAAAGCTCTGACGCTTGTTTTAACTTCTCCGCAGCATATATACAGTCGTCCGTTGTGACGTCGTTGTTTGTAACCATGCGATATTGTCCGAAATGTCCGCCCGTTATCTTAATTCCGTTTTGAAGCATAAACGAAACGATGTTTTTATCAAATTCATCGCCAAGCAAAGAACGATAGAACACCATGTTTATATCAACCGATTGTGGATCAACTTCAAAACCATCGATAACCGAAAGTTGACGTGCAAGGAACTTTGCGTTTTGGTGGTCGACTTTAAGTCTTTCACTCATTTCGGTTAGGGCAATTAGTCCAGCCGCCGCAACAACCCCAACTTGACGCATAGCTCCGCCCAAAATCTTGCGGTTGCGCTTTGCTTTGTGTATAAACTCCGCGCTTCCGGCAAGAATTGAACCCATCGGGGAACATAGGCCTTTTGATAGACAACACATTACCGTGTCACAATATCCCGTCAAGACTTTAACGTCAACGTCAAGCGCCGCCGCCGCGTTAAAGAGGCGCGCGCCGTCTAGGTGGACAGGAATACCTTTTTGTTTTGCACAAACATATATATCGCGCATCACCGACACCGGCAAAACCGCTCCGTTTGAATAGGCGTTTTCAACGCACACAAGGCCGGTTTTTGCGACATGTACATCGCTGTCGTCCGTTATAAGTCTTTCTACCGACAATGGGTCTATTATTCCTCCCTCGGTTTTTGCAACCGAAAGCGAAACACCCGACAAAACGGCATATGCTCCGGCTTCGTGGTCCATTATGTGGCAACCCTCGCCAACGACAATCGCGTCGCCTCTGTGGGTGTGCGACATTATGGCGCATTGGTTGCCATGTGTTCCGGACGGAACAAAAAGCGCCGCTTCTTTCCCCAAAATTGTTGCCGCGGTTTGCTGTAGACGGTTGACCGTTGGGTCGTCTCCAAAGACATCGTCGCCAACCTCTGCCGCCGCCATCGCCGCACGCATTTGTTCGGTTGGCTTTGTTACTGTGTCGCTTCTAAAATCAATGTATCTCATAGCAGTTTTCCTTCAATATAGTAATTTAAGTAATCATAAGATTTATGCTTGTAATACGATTTATCCAAAGACTGTTTCAAGGAATAAAGCTATAAGCTCTCCCGGAGAATAGTCAGTGAAAAATATGAATAATCCGCCAATAATCCAATAGGTAACAAGTCCCGCTACAAATATTGCTAAATACTTTTTCATTTTACTCCTCTGTGTAAATTTGCCAAACTATACAACAGACTCCTGTTTCGCTTTAATAATAACCTCGCGCACAGTTTCATGTAGGCTAGATTTTTCCTCTTTTGTAAGGGTCGAAACGTCGATAGGTTCGCAAAAGCTAAGCGTTACGTCGGCGCTGTGTATCAAAACCGAACGCTTTTGCATGATGTTATACGTGCCCTCGATAGCGACCGGAACTATAACACAGTTGGCTTTTTGTGCAAGGCGAAATGCACCGGCTTTAAACTCGCCAACTTCCGTGCTGTCGCTTCGCGTTCCTTCGGGGAACACAACGACAGAATAACCCTCGGCGATGCTTTCGCCCGCTTTATAAAGCATCTTAAGCGATTGACGCGGATCGTCGCGGTCGATTAAAACACAGCGTAGGCGCTTCATCCACGACGCAACGAGCGGAAGTTTACCTATCTCTTTTTTTGATACAAGCGCTATGTATCCCGGAAGATAGGATATCGAAATTGGAATATCGAAGTTTCCTTGATGGTTAAGGATGTATAAAACCGCCTTGTCGCTTGGAACGTTGTGTATGTTTTTGGTCTTGACTTTGACGCCGGCAATAAATATAAGGCTGTTTGTCCACAACCGCGTAACGGTTATCACGAGTTTTTTATAGCTTTCGTCTTTGCCCAAAGCCTTTAGAATGTCCGCGACAAGCAAAAAAGGAATGCTTAAAATTAAAAATAGCCAAAAGTAAAAAAACCAAAATAAAGTTTTAATAGCTGTGAACATAGTAAAAAGCCTTTCAAAGGGAGATTGATTTAATTTGCCACCTATAAAGGAGAAAATGTGTTATATATAATTTTAAAGAGAAGCAAAATAAATACGTCTGTTTAAACAAAAACTCCCCAATTAAGCAACATAGTCGGCTTTGGGGAGCAAACGCTAAAACAATAATGACAAAAAACGACAATAAAATTTGTAGTTTTCGACAAACGAAAATTATGTCGGGTGAAACATTATGCATAATTACAAATATTAGCAACATTTTCGCTGATTAATTATACCATATATAGAGCGCAGCGTCAACGATTTTACCATATTATGTATCGATATAACCCTAAAATAGGCGTGTTGCACAATAATATAAGCAAGATATAATATTTATTCATTCTGTCACTGTTTTGTAAACTCTTAAATTATTTTTTTTGTTGAAAAGTTATATTATTATGTTGTATACTTTATATAGTTTGAATATAGCTTTCAGACAAACATATTTTAAAGGAGAATAGTATACATGAAAAAATTATTGGCTCTTATGTTGGCAATGGTTATGGTAGTTGCTTTCGTAGCTTGCACACCGGCAGCTCCCGAAGCTGAAACAACCGAACCCACAGAAACAGAAACAACTGAACCCGCAGCAGAAATGTTTAAAATAGGAATGGTAACCGACGTTGGCGGCGTTAACGACAAATCGTTCAACGAAACTTCTTGGGAAGGTCTTCAAAGATTAGCGGCAGACAACGCTAACGTTGAAGTTAACTACCTTGAATCTAAAACCGACGCAGACTATCAAACAAACATCGAAACTTTTGTTGATGAAGAATATGACCTCATCATCTGTGTTGGCTTCATGCTTCAAGACGCAACCCAAGCGGCAGCAGAAGCATATCCTGACCAAAAGTTCGCTATCGTTGATAGCTTTGTTGACCTTCCGAACGTAGCTTCGCTAGGCTTTGCTCAACACGAAGCTTCCTACCTCGTTGGTATCATCGCAGGTATGGTAACAGAATCTAACACAGTTGGATACGTTCAAGGAATGGTATTTGATGTTATGAACGAGTTTGGCGTAGGCTTTATCTCGGGCGTAAAATCGGTTAACCCCGACGCAGAAATCCTTCAATTCAACGCAAACAACTTTGGTGATGCAACAATCGGAAGCACAGCAGCAACCGACATGATCACAAGAGGCGCTGACGTTATCTACCACGCAGCAGGCGGAACCGGAAACGGCGTTATCGAAGCTGCTCAAACAAACGATATCTATGCAATCGGCGTTGACAAAGATCAAAGCTCGCTTGCTCCCGAACACGTAATCTCTTCTGCTATGAAACGCGTTGACAACGCTTGCTACGAAGTATCTATGCAAGTAGTTAACGGCGAATTCGCTGGCGGCTCGCTCTACTTCGACCTTACTAACGAAGGCGTTGGAATCGCTCCGTCGCAAGACCTTATCCCCGCAGACGTTCTTGCAGCAGTTGACGAAGCAACAGCGGCTATCATCGCCGGTGATGTTGTAGTTCCGAAAATGGTATCAGATCTTGAAGATCCTAGCCTTTTCACACTCGAATAGTTTAAATAATTTCGCTTAAGCGATATTGATTAACAAGAAACACCGCCCACGAGAAATCGTGGGCGGTGTTGTCTTTATGCTTTTTGTTAAATGATTAAATCTTACGCTTCCGCAATTGCAGAAACCGGACATGTGTCTTCACAAGCAGCACAGTCTATGCAAGCCGCTTCGTCAATAACATATTTGTCGTCTCCGCTTTTAATAGCGTCAACGGGACATGAAGATTCACAACTTCCGCAAGCAATACATTCATCACTAATTACACGAGACATAAAATAAAAACCTCCAAATTTTTTTAAAGCTTTCGCTTTTTATAAAAAATATAATATCACATATATATTTTTTTGCAAGTATAATTTTATAAATTTAATAATTTTTTTGTTCTCTATTTTTTATTATCGTTGCCTTTTTTTGAAATCGCGTCTTTTAAAACCTTGATTTGTTCGCGCTTAAACACCCGCGGAACGGCGTCGGGCGCGCTGTCAAGCCTTACTTTAAGCATACCCGAAAGCAAAGAAATTTCGACTACCATGCCTTTTCCTTCCGGCGTTGATACGTAAGAGCCGGTTTTGGGCGTAATCTTTAAAAGTTCCTCGTAAACCTCTTGTTCATATTGCAAACAACACATAAGCCGCCCACACGTCCCTGAAATCTTTACGGGATTAAGCGATAAACCTTGTTCTTTCGCCATCTTTATCGAAACGGGGTGGAAATCGTTTAAAAACTTGGAACAACAAAACTCTTTGCCACATATTCCAATGCCCCCGATAAGTTTGCTCTCGTCGCGCACACCTATCTGCCTAAGTTCGATACGCGTTTTAAAAACTCCGGCAAGGTCTTTTACAAGCTCTCTAAAATCGACTCTGCCGTCCGCCGTAAAGTAGAACAATATCTTTTGGTTATCAAACGCATATTCAACGTCGATAAGCTTCATGTCGATGTTTCGAGCCAAAACCTTTTGTTCGCAGATTTTAAAAGCATCAGCTTCTTTTTTGCGGTTGTTTTCAATGCGCCTGTTGTCCTCGGCAGTTGCTACCCTTAAAATGTTTTTTAGGGGTTTTACTATGTCATCTTCCGAAACTTCGTGGATACCGCTTGTGACGTCGCCGTATTCAACACCCCGTGCGGTCTCGACAATTACTCTGTCGCCTTTGTTTATGTTGAACTTACAAGGGTCGAAATAATACGATTTACTCGTCCCCCTAAACCTAACTCCCACTACTTTTTGCATAAATATGACCATCCTTTCTTGGATGTGAAACTCTGTTTCACATTAGGGTCGTAACATTTTGAGTAATTTTGCGTTAAAAACATTCAAAGCTATAATTTCTTTGAACTATAAAACGCACAGTTTGAATATCTATCTTCAAACATATTTCTTTCATTGAAAGCTAAATGCTAAATATCTCGGAAACCGCCGACGTAGCGACTAGTTTTAAATTTGCATATCTTCCGGAATATTTTTCGTGTTTTTGTAAAATATCTATAATGTGAAGGGTAGCTTTTGCGTTTTGTGGCGTTTTTAAACCGTGGCTTTTGAGCGCGACCACAGTTGTATATATAACGCTTGAAAACTCTGTCCTGTCCTTTATTATATCAAAAAAAGCAAGAGTTGAAAACTCATCTTTTTCTACTATACTGTTTGCTATGTTTTTGGCAAGCAAAACCGTTTGATATGTTGCGTCGTCATTAAGCGCTTTTTGAACCAACCCTATCCGACCGCCATACATCTCAAGCAACGTCTCAAGCTTTTTTTCGTCGACGTTTGCGGACGTTTTTTGGATAAACTCTCTCGCTTCTTGTGTCGTCGGTATCTCAAGATAGTATACTACACAACGCGACAGGATAGTGTCCGCAACTTCTTGTCGGCTTTCCGCCGAAAGAATAAACAAAACCCCTTGTGGCGGTTGTTCGATAATTTTAAGCAACGCCGCAAAAGAACTTCGGTTTAACGTCTTGACGTTTTCGATTAAAACAACCCGTTTACCGTCGGTTGAAACCGCGCTTTTTGTAATCTCTAAAATTGTCTCACGAATCTGTGAAACCGAAACCTCTCCCGACGCCGTCTTTCCCTTGACAACTATAAAGTCGGGGTGGATGTTTCTTTCAACAAGGTTTTTCGTGTCCTCGAGATACCGCCTCGCGATAAGCCTTGAAAAAAGATTTTTGCCTGTTCCTTTTTCGCCGACTATCAATAAGGCGTGTGACAACATGTTTGTTTCACACAGTTTGTTTATGTCGTCTATTAGTTTGGTGTTCGAGCAAAACTCTTGAAAATATTCCATAAACTCTAAACGTTTCCCTTTTTTTTATATTATGATGTAGCTTAAAATACAAGAAATACTACGTTTTTGCACCATCGGTGCAAAATGGCGAACGAAGTTCGACAAGGAGTATTTCCAATAGCTTCACCAAAGGTGAAGATTATTTATATAATCTCTGTTTTACGGCAGAGCTTCCGACTGTCGAAAAACCTCTATTGCAAAATTGTGTTTCGCCAAAAAAACGGTTGTATACCGTTTGCACAAACACAATGAGTGGAATGTAGGGAGCGACGCCCTCGTCGCTCCGTCCTCGTCGCCAAACCAAACAGCAACAGCCAAACAGCAGGGCAACGGTTCTGCTCTTATTGCTTGGTGATGCCGCTGTAATTGCGGGAAACTTGAAGGAAACTTGCGGAGCGACGAGGGCGTCGCTCCCTACCGCTCTACCACGATTTTATGCAACATTTTTTAGCAATAGCTTTTTTGATACCCTGAAATAATCCTTAGGATTATTTATATTAGATGTAGCTTAAAATACAAGAAATACTACGTTTTTGCACCATCGGTGCAAAATGCCGAGCGAAGCAAGGCAAGGAGTATTTCCATGAGCTCCGCCGCAAGCGGAGTTTTCCGCCGCGCGGCGGAGTTTATTTATATTCTACCATATTTTAATGGAATTGAAACAAAACAAAAAAATATTTTTTTATTTTCATAAACATTTTTCAATTTAATTTTACTCATAGTTATAATGCCTTGTCAAAAAACAGAGTTGTTTGATGAAACGTACTACGCAACTTAGGTGTTTTTCAACATTTTCAACAGAGTTTTCAACAATGAAACTTTTTTGAAATATACTATTGGTAAAATGCAACTTGTTCATTTAAACTTATACTAAATTTTTTATAAATTTTAAAGAAATTTTTGTATTTTATTTTAAATAATTATATGGTACAATAGGTAGGCATTAAAAATTGTTATAACACAATATATAGTGTATAACAAGTTATACACTCATAACATAAGCATTTTTTTAAAATTGAAAGGGGAACAAAAAACCTGTGAAAGACGTTAAACTAACCAAAAACTCCATCGAGGTTCTTGAAAGGCGATATCTTAAAAAGGATGTTGCCGGAAACGTTATAGAGGAGCCAAAAGATCTTTTTTGGAGGGTTGCTTGTTCGATAGCTAGGGCAGACCTTAAATACAACCCCGCCGCAAATCTCGACGACATTGCGGAAACGTTTTACGATATGATGGCGGAATGTGAGTTTTTACCCAACTCTCCTACCCTTATGAACGCGGGAAGGCCGCTAGGCCAGCTTTCGGCATGTTTCGTGTTGCCTGTCGAAGACTCTATGGAGGGTATATTTGAATCGATAAAACAAGCGGCGCTTATCCATAAATCGGGCGGTGGAACGGGCTTTTCGTTCTCTCGCCTTCGCGGAAACGGAAGCTCGGTTAAGAGCACCGGCGGCGTTGCTTCGGGGCCAATTAGCTTTATGAAAGTGTTCAACATGGCGACCGAGGCGGTTAAACAAGGCGGAACAAGGCGCGGCGCAAACATGGGAATACTTCGCGTCGACCACCCCGACATTCTTGAGTTTATCGACTGTAAAAAAGACACATCGGATTTTGTCAACTTTAACATATCGGTTGGTATAACCGAAAAGTTTATGGAAGCGGCTAAAAACGGCGAAGACTATGAAATAATAGATCCGTATACAAAACAACCGATAGCAAAGCTTAGCGCAACAAAAGTATACAAAAAGATTGTACACAACGCTTGGTTAAACGGCGAACCCGGAATTATCTTTTTGGACAGGTTAAACCGCGACAACGTTGTGCCGGCACAAGGCGAGATCGAAAGCACAAACCCTTGCGGGGAACAACCGTTGTTGCCGTACGAGAGCTGTAACCTAGGTTCGATTAACCTTTCAAAGATGCTTAAAGTTAACCCGGATAAATCGATAGAGATTAACACGGAAAAACTAGCGATGACGGTTGAAAAAGCGGTTCATTTTCTTGACAACGTAATCGACGTCAACAGCTATCCTCTCGAACGCATAGCAGAAACCACAAAGAAAACGCGTAAAATAGGGCTTGGCGTCATGGGATTTGCCGACATGCTTTTGCTTCTCGGAATACCGTATGACTCGGACGAGGCGGTAAAGCTTGCGGAAAAACTCATGGGCTTTATCAACAAGACGGGACACGAAGCGTCGAAAAAACTAGCGCGTGAACGCGGCCCGTTCGAGCTTTATTATGAAAGCATCTATAAAAACGACCAACCCTTGCGAAACGGAACAATAACCACCATTGCTCCAACCGGAACGCTTTCGATAATCGCTTCATGTTCTTCGGGCGTAGAACCGGTTTTTGCGTTTGCGTTTGAGCGCAACGTCATGGACGGAACAAGGTTAATCGAGATAAACGCTATATTAAAACAAAAGCTTGAGTCCGCCGGACTTTTAAACGATGAACTTTTAGCAAAAATCGTTGCGGAAGGAACGATAGAACATATCGAAGAGATCCCCGAAAAGATCCGCAAAGTTTTCCGTTGTTCCCACGACATTAAACCGGAATACCACGTAAAGGTTCAAGCGGCGTTCCAAAAGCACACCGACAACGCGGTATCCAAAACGGTTAACTTTACAAAAGACGCGACTATAGAAAACGTCGAAGATGTCTACAACCTTGCGTACAGCCTTGGTTGTAAAGGGGTTACTATCTATCGCGACGGTTCAAGAGAAAACCAAGTTTTAAACATAAAAAGTGACGAGACCTCACAAAATCCGGAACACTCGCCAAACTTTGGAAAGATAGTCCCGCGCGACCGTCCCGCAGTTACAAAAGGATTTACCGAACGCGTACAAACCGGTTGCGGAAACCTTTATATAACGGTCAACTACGACGAACAGGGTATCTGCGAAGTGTTTACAAGCACAGGGAAAGCGGGCGGTTGTCCCTCTCAATCGGAGGCTACCGCGCGGCTTGTGTCGGTGTCTTTAAGAAGCGGAATTTCGGTTGACAAGATATATAGCCAACTAAAAGGCATACGCTGCCCGTCCACAATCCGCGTCCAAGGACTTGGCTGTACCTCGTGTCCCGATGCGATAGCGAAAGCTATTAAAAAGGTTGCGAACTTCCAAAACGGCGAGAGCGAAAACGTCGAACAAAACAAAGTGCTTGTCTCGCCACCAAAACCAAAAGTAAAAGCCGAACCGACACCGATTGAAAAAGGGGACGGCGAGGTTAAATGTCCCGAATGTACAAGCATCTTGGAGCACGAGGGCGGCTGTGTAACCTGCCGAAATTGTGGTTTTTCTAAATGTGGATAGAGTAGTTGTTAACACTTTATAACACAAAAGTAAAATTATACAAAAACGCTTGAATATTATATTTTTATGTGTTATACTGACCGCAAATTAAAGTCTGAATTTTAATTAACATAGTTTTTTTAACAATGCATAAGCAAAAAATACACGTTAAACAAAAGCCGGTTAATTCTAAAAAAGATTTTAATTTGCGGTTGGTTTTTTTATTCCAACAAGTATAATTAACCGTTCAATATACAAATCGGAGTTTTTCAAAATGTTATCACCCGAAGTAATTTTTTTGTGTGTCCAGATTATTCTATGTCGAATTTTAGACGTGAGCCTTGGAACGGTACGAATGGTTTTAACCGTCAAAGGCAAGACGAGCTACGCCGCGGCAATAAGCTTTTTTGAATCGATTCTTTGGTTTTTGATAGTTCGCCAAGCGCTTAACTTTAACTCGGATGAAGGCGGCCTAATCGTCGCAGTTGCATATGCAACAGGGTTTGCCTCTGGAACTTTTATAGGCGGAAAACTTTCAAGCCGATTTATCAAAAGCGAGGTAACGCTCCAGATAGTTACAAGCCGTCGCGACGACAACGTTGTTTCCGAGATACGAAAAGCCGGTTTTGCGGTTACCGTTGTAAACGTCAACGGCTCTGATTTCGGAGAGGAAAAATATCTTTTATTTGCCGAAATCCCGTCAAAGTCGTTAAAAGAGCTTAAAGCCCTTGTACATTCGCTGGACAAAAAAGCGTTTGTTATGGTTCAAGAAACAAAACACGTTTTTAACGGTTACATAAGAAGCTAGACTACAGTTTTTCTAAAAAACTAAAAACCTGTCGACGAGAATTATGTCGATAGGTTTTTGTTTTTTAGTTAATGGTTAATGGTTAATGGTTAATGGTTAATAGTTAATAGTTAAAAGTTAATAGTGTTGGTGCGGCTTACGCCGTGATTTTAAAGGAGGAGTTTTGAGTTAGTTAGGAGTTAGGAGTGAGGAGTTAGGAGTTAGGAGTGAGGAGTTAGGAGTGTCGGTGCGCCACTTCGTGGCGAGATTTGAATAAAATCATATGATATTTTCGCCTTGCCAAAATCGATATTGTAGGGGACGGCGTCCTCGACGTCCCGAACCCCGCCATAAATGGTGGATGTAATACATTGACTTTGCAATGGCTATGGCTTCACTGCTTGCCCTCTCCGCCGGTTGCGACCGGCACCTCTCCCAGAGGGAGAGGCAAGAGAAAAGCCAAAAGTATTCTCTAATAAGGGAGACTGCACGAAGTGACTGAGAGGGCTTCTACATCGTCCCGAACCACGCGACAAACGGTGGACGTAGGGGAGGATATTATCCTCCCGTTATCGTTGGTTTCTGTATTCTTTGTCGGAGCATTTGTAGCGGACGGCGTCCCCACAGTCCAAACACTGCCACAAATCAACAAACCGTAGGGCAAGGGCTCTACTCAGAGCAAAGCTCAGAGCTTGCTCTTGCCGTCCTCACTACCGATTGCCGATTTTGTAGCATCGGAACAACA
>CAYJJR010000042.1:0-18658 GCA_964370565.1 uncultured Oscillospiraceae bacterium
AAAGCGTGGTTGCAAGTAGTCACACTTTCGAGTTTTTTGTATTTATGTTATAACTAGTTATTTTTTCTGTCGAAACACCTAGTCGTCTTGTCTTTTCGTCAAAGTCTCGATACACATCGACATAACCTGTTCGGCATTATCGATAAATTTTTGTTTAATCCGGCTTGCTTCAAACTCTTTTGGAGCATATATTTCAAGCGCAAAAAGTGTACATTCCTTTTCCGCTATAACTCCGCGAACCAAAAATCCATCCGGTTGTTTCAAAATTTGAACGTCATATTCCGTTTCGTTACGTTGACGTTTAAGCGCTTTAAGCGTTCGCTCAAGTGCGCGTTCTTTAACCGTTATAGGGACTTCGTCCTGCAAAAGTATAGATATGCTTTTTCCGTCGTCGGTCAAGCGATAGCCGCGGTCGAATTCTTCGATATTTTTGCTATCCAGAAGTTCCGATATAGCCGAGCCCGCCTCAAAATAGTTGCAAAGTCCGCTACCCGTTAACGCCTCTAGTAAATTGTCATGAGTAAGATTTGCGTTTTTAAATTTGCCTATATGATCCGCTAGGTTATCAAGTATATAACATATTAAAATTTTAATTTCTTTAATCGAAGTCAATCCCCCCGGAACAACTCCGGCAGTGAACGCTTTGCTTTCCATACACAACCCCCCATGATAAATAATGTTGTGTAATTATATCATATTTTGGGCATTTTTTCAAACACAAACCGTAATATTTTATTCAAAAACCGTTTCGACAAGTTTTTGCGATTCGTCGGGTGAATATACAAACCTTTTAATGTTTGAACCGAGATAATGGTATGTATTATCCGGCTTTGCTATCTTTTCCTCGAAAACATCCACAATTGACAACTTAACTTTCATAGTTTGGTTAGAAATGCTCTTTATATAAACGGTAGCTAAAAGCCCCGGTTTTGCCCCGTCGAACGGTTCCGAAAGCCCCGCAAGATTCGGGGTCAATTCGACAAAAACACCATAACTTTCAACCGACCGAATTATTCCACACACGGTGTCCCCTCTTGAAAACATCGAAGCGTTTTGTTCAAACGTTCCGAGAAGTTCTTTGTGGGTTAAAACTATTCGTCCGTTTTGGTCGACAGACTTGACGATACATTTTATCTCGTCGCCAACCGAAAACCTGTCGCAAGGGTGGTTTATTCGTGAGACAGATATATAGTTTGTCGGCAAAAGCGCGGTTATTCCGCAACCGATATCGACAAAACAACCAAACGTTTGTATATGTGTTATTCTTCCGTCGATAACGTCTCCGGGTTGCAAGTTGTCTATGAATTGTTCAAAACATCTTGTTTGAACCTCTTTTCGCGAAAGTTCAAGTTTCTCAATTCCTCCTTTGTCATTTTGCTCGATGTTTGTTATGCAAAAACATGTCGGTTTGCCTACCCTTGAGATAACCGAAACTTCTTTAACCGTTCCGTCCTCAATCCCCTTTGCGGTCTGCTCAAACGGCATTATCCCCTTAATCCCACCAAACTCAAACACAAGATTTTTCTTAACGTCGTACAAAATAGGCTTTTGTTCCAAAATAGTGTTGTTTAAAAATGCGCGCTTTAACGCCAATTCATTGCTAAGCAGTTGGTTGTTATGGTATGTTTTAAAAAGTTTTCCTTCATAAAAAAACTGTGACAAATCTGTATCCTCCGCTTTTTTTAATTGCTTGTTCTAACCCCGATTGATTAAAGAAACAAAGATATTTATTTTTTTGTTAATCTCTTTTTCTTACAAGATTAGTATTAAAATATATGCGGCAAAATCAAAAAATATTATCTTTCGTTTTAAACGAAAAACATTTTATCAACTATCGTTATAAAGGCAAAACAAATTTTCCCAAAAAGTTTATTTTGAGAAAATATGTGTAAACTAAACAAAAAATATTAACACACCATATATAAAAATAAGTTTATTTATTAATACTTATTAAATGGTGTTTAAATGTGTTGACGAGTATACAAAAAAGTGATAAACTCACGAATGTAGATTAAAGACGAAGCTTTTCGTCTAAAAAAGGCTGTGATAATTATTGGAACATTTTATTGAAGAACTTAACCATGTGTTGGAGCTTAAAACCGCGTTTACAATTCCGATTTTCGGAGGTATTGACATTCCACAATCGACGTTCTACACCTCAGTGATAGTCGTTGTTGTTGGTGTGCTTTGTTTTTTGGCGACAAGAAGACTGTCGATTCGCCCGTCTAATTTTCAACTTTATATCGAAGCACTTGTCGAATTTCCGACAAATATGTTTGAAAACACTTTAGGCGAACACGGCAAACAGTATGTCGACTATATCCTAACGGTTGGAACATATCTGATTTTTTCAAACGTGTTTGTAGGGCTTATCGGCAAAAGTCCCCCAACAAGGGATCTAAACGTAACCGCGGCGCTTGCAATTATGAGCATTATTCTTATCCAATACGCCGGCATAAAAGCAAAAGGTCCCGGTAAATATCTGAAATCGTTCGGCGAGCCTATTAAGATTATAGCTCCGCTCAACGTGTTGGAGATATTAATTAAACCGTTGTCGCTTTGTATGCGTCTTTTCGGAAATATTTTTGGTGCATTTCTCATTATGGAGATAATAAGGATACTAATCCCGGTTGGTGTACCCGCCGTGTTTAGCATCTACTTTGAACTTTTCGACGGAACGCTTCAAGCGTATCTATTTATATTTTTAACTTCGCTTTATATAAAAGAAGCAACAGAACAACATTAATAATTTTTAAGGAGATTTTTTAAAATGGTAGCAATAGGAGCAGGCATCGCTATATTAGCGGGATTAGGCGCAGGCGTCGGAATTGGTATTGCAACGGGCAAGGCGGTTGACGCAATTGCAAGGCAACCCGAAGCGGCAAACAAAATTAACTCGACCCTTTTACTTGGGTGTGCTTTGGCGGAAGCTATCGCAATCTACGGATTTGTTGTAGCGGTTCTTATAATTTTCTTCCTTTAATAGATTAAGGAGAAACAGAGGGAAAGATGTTTTTAAATATAGATTGGCACATGATAGGCATTCCGATTAACATTTTAATCTTATATATATTGATGAGAATGTTTTTATTTAAACCCATTCGTGGCATCATGGCGAAGCGCAAAGAGGCTATCGACAACCAGTTTGAAACTGCCGAACAAAAGATTGCGGACGCCGAAAAGATAAAATCGGAATACGAACAAAAACTTAAACAAGCCGAGAACGAAAGCTTCGAGATAATTCGCGAGGCACGTCAAAAGGCTCAAGAGGAATATGAAAGAATAGTTGTGGCGGCAAAGGCAGAGGCAGATAAAATTGTCAAGGACAGCCACAAAGCTATTGCTATGCAAGCAGAGAAAGCCTCGACAAAAGCACAAAATCAACTTGCGGACTTGGTTCTTGACGCGGTTCTTAAAGTTTCGGGACAGCAAATAGACGACAACGCAAGCAAAAAGATGATTGACGACCTTCTAAAAGAGGCAGGTAGTGCGAGATGACAGAGCTTGTATTAGAATTTGCAAAAAAACTCGGCAAAATCAACGTATCGGAACAAGAGATTATTGCGTGCAGAACGGTTTTCGACCGAAATCCGGAAATAATGGATTTTTTGTGTAACCCTACCGTTCGACCGGCCGAAAAAAAAGCCTCAATTGAAAGACTTTTTGACGGACATATCGCAAAGTTCGTGTGTGACCTTTGCGATAAAAATATGGTAAAAGATATTCTCGAAATATTTAACCAATATCATAAACTAACAAGGGTCAAAAGCGATTGCATAGAGGCCACTTTAACGTTTGCGACAAAACCGGACAGCGAACAAATCGAAGCTATTAAGGCGCTTATACACAACGATTTTAACGTTGATAATATCGACCTTACGCTTGTTGAAGACAAAAGTATCGTTGGCGGTTGTATATTAAAAGTTGGGGACAAGGTCTACGACCGAAGCGTTCTCGGCGCCGTTACCGAGCTTAAAAATAAGCTCCGCGGAAACAGACGCACGATATCAAACCCGGAAAACATCATCTCGATACTTAAAGAGGAAATAGCAAATTTCAACTCTTTTATGACGGTAAACGAGGTAGGTCGCGTAACTTCGGTTGCAGACGGTATCGCGATGGTATACGGTATTGACAACGTAGAATACGGCGAAATTATCATATTTGAAGACGGAACAAAAGGAATGGTTCAAAATATCGTTTCGGACAGCCTTTGCGGTTGTGTTTTGTTTTCGCTTGACGACAAAATTTCGGAAGGTTCAAAAGCGACAAGAACCAAAAGAACAGCCGGAATTATGGTGCCGGACGATATTTTGGGACGTGTTGTCAACTCTCTTGGCGAGCCAATCGACGGAAAAGGACCCCTATCGGACGGCGAGTATCGTCCAATTGAATATGCGGCTCCCTCCGTTATCGAACGTATGCCGATAGACACTCCGCTCCAAACGGGAATTTTAGCTATCGACTCGATGTTCCCTATCGGACGCGGACAAAGAGAGCTTATAATCGGTGACCGCGGAATTGGTAAAACCTCGATAGCGGTCGACACGATATTAAACCAAAAAGACAAAAACATGATATGTGTCTATGTCGCTATTGGTCAAAAAGCTTCTACGGTGGCTCAACTTGTCGGAACGCTTGAACGTAACGGCGCGCTTGACTACACCGTTGTGGTTTCCTCCACAGCAAGCGAAGCGGCGCCCCTTCAATATATCGCTCCATACAGCGGTGCGGCTATTGCGGAACATTTCATGTATCAAGGCAAAGATGTTTTGATTGTATATGACGATCTTTCAAAACACGCGGTTGCATACCGTGCGATATCGCTTCTTTTGAAACGTCCTCCCGGACGCGAAGCATATCCCGGAGACGTTTTCTATCTCCATTCTCGTTTGCTCGAAAGAGCGGCGCGACTTTCAGACAGCCAAGGCGGCGGCTCTATGACAGCTTTGCCGATTATCGAAACGCTAGCCGGCGACATCTCTGCATATATCCCGACCAATGTAATCTCGATTACCGACGGACAGATCTGTCTCGAGGGCGACCTTTTCTATTCCGGCGTTCGTCCGGCGGTTAATGTCGGTCTTTCGGTTTCGCGTGTCGGCGGCGCGGCTCAAACAAAGGTTATGAAAACCGTTTCGGGTAACCTTAGAATAAACCTTGCCCAGTTCCGCGAACTTGAGATCTTTTCTCAGTTTGGCGCGGACGTCGACAAAGCAACAAGAGAAACGCTAGCAAACGGAAGAAAGCTAATCGAAATCTTAAAACAACCGCTTAACTCGCCTCTTAACCTCCATAAACAGGTTCTAATGCTTATATGCGCAAACGAAAAATATCTTTTAGACGTTGAGGACAAAAAGATCTCAACATTTTTCGAGGGTCTTTTCGAGTATACCGAGGCAAACTACATTGATATTTTAAAGGCTATCGACAACCAAAAGGTTATGACCGACGAGCTTAAACACGATATAGTTCTTATGCTTAACAAATATAAGGAAATCTTTTTGGACAACTCAAAATAAAGGATAGTTTATGTCTAACATAAGTGAAATACAAGAGCATATAAAGTCGATAAACGACACGATGAAGATAACAAGCGCAATGCACCTTATCGCCTCATCAAAGATAAAAAAGACAAAAAAAATGCTCGACCAAACTGTGCCGTATTTTAATGCGCTTCAAAAAACCCTTGCAAGAATAATTGAACACACCGACGACTTTGACCACGTATATTTTGACGACCGTCCACATATCAAACACAGAAAAAGCGGTTATCTTGTTATAATGGGCGACAAGGGTTTGTGTGGTGCGTATAACCATAACGTCATAGACTTTGTCGAGAGGCATGTCGGAGACGAAGACGCAACTATATTTTTAGTTGGGTTGATGGGAAGAAAAGCGTTTAACAAAAAGAACATAACGGTTGATGCCGAGTTTTTGTATGTTGGGCAAAAGCCAACAACAAAAAGGGCAAAACATGTTGCGGAAACGCTTCTTGATCTTTTCAGAAGAAAATTTTTAGACGATATATACGTTGTGTATACAGATATGGTGTCGCCGTTTAAGTCGGAACCTCGCATGGTAAAACTTTTACCGCTTGAAAAACACAAGATATCCGAGCGCGCTGACGAAAGCAAATATCAAACGCACAACACTTTTTTTCCGTCTGCAAAAGCGGTTCTTGACCACATAATCCCCGACTATGTACGGGGGATTATATATGGTTGTTTTGTCGAGTCTTTAATGAGCGAACAACATGCGCGCATGACGTCAATGAACACGGCAACAGACAACGCAAAAGAACTTTTAGCCGAGCTTTCGCTTGAGCGAAACCGAGCGCGCCAAGCGTCTATTACCCAACAGATAAGCGAGATTGTTGGCGGAACGATGAGCCTTAACGAAGGAGAAAAACTTTAGATGAGTGAAAACAACGGAAAAATATATCAAGTTATTGGGTCGGTCGTAGATGTCGAGTTTGATGTTCAAACCCTACCCAAAATCCACGAAGCGCTTTCGGTGTATTGCCAAGGTGAAACACGAATTATGGAGGTCGCAAGCCACATAGGCGGCGGCGTAGTTCGTTGCATAATGCTTAATTCAAGCGACGGTCTCCACCGTGGCATGGACGTTAAAGCGTCGGGCGAGCCTATCTCTGTGCCCGTTGGACGAAGCGTTTTGGGAAGAATGTTCAACGTTTTCGGAAACCCAATTGACGGAAAAGAACCTGTCGTATCTGAACAGCGTTGGGGGATACATCATAAAGCCCCAAGTTTTGAGGAACAAAGCCCCGTTGTCGAGATACTCGAAACCGGAATTAAGGTAATCGACCTTCTCGCGCCCTACGCAAAAGGCGGGAAAATAGGTCTTTTTGGTGGCGCAGGCGTTGGAAAAACCGTTTTAATTCAAGAGCTAATACGTAGCGTTGCGACAGAACACGGCGGATTTTCAATCTTTACCGGCGTCGGAGAGCGTACCCGTGAGGGTAATGAACTTTGGAACGAGATGATTGAATCGGGAGTCATCGACAAAACCGCGCTTGTTTTCGGCCAGATGAACGAGCCCCCCGGTGCACGTATGCGTGTTGCTCTAACCGGACTTACTATGGCGGAATATTTCCGCGACGTCGAACGTCAAAACGTGCTTTTGTTTATTGATAACATCTTTAGATATGTCCAAGCCGGAAGCGAAGTTTCCGCTTTGCTTGGAAGAATTCCCTCGGCGGTTGGTTATCAACCAACCCTTGCTACCGAAGTCGGCATGTTGCAAGAACGAATTACCTCGACCAAATACGGCTCGATAACATCGGTTCAAGCTATCTACGTACCGGCAGACGACATGACTGACCCGGCCCCAGCGACGACGTTCGCACATCTCGACGCCATGACTGTTCTTTCTCGAAAGATAGTCGAACAGGGCATCTATCCGGCGGTTGACCCGCTTGAGTCAAACTCAAGGATTCTCGAACCATCGATAGTCGGCGAGGAACACTATCGTTGCGCACGCGACGTTCAAGAGGTCCTCCAACGTTATAAAGAGCTACAAGACATTATCGCAATACTCGGCATGGAGGAACTTGAAGAAGAAGATAGACTAACCGTTATACGTGCAAGAAAGGTTCAACGTTTCTTGTCTCAGCCGTTTTTCATCGCGGAAAACTTCACAGGCAACAAAGGCCGATACGTTCCTCTTAAAGAGACGATTAAAGGGTTTAGGGCTATCTTAAACGGCGAAGTAGACGATTGTCCCGAAGTCAACTTCTACAACGCGGGAACTATCGAAGAAGTCATTGAACGTTCTCGAAACAACGAACAAGAGAGTTAGTATGGTTACGAAATTCAATTTAAACATAATCGCTATCGGAAAAGTTTTTTTTGACGGCGAAACAAACAACCTTGTTATTCCGACAATCGACGGTTATCATGGAATTTTAGCAAACCACGAACCTATGGTAACCGCTATGTCGCCCGGTGAACTTAAGTTTAAGGATGATAAAGGCGAATGGATATACGCCGCGGTGAGCGAAGGTATCGTCGAGATACTGCCCGACGCCGTAACAATCCTTGCGGACACAGTCGAGCGCCCCGAAGACATCGATGTTGTGCGTGCTAAAGCCGAGTTGGAACACAACGAGGACATACTTTTACACAAACAAAGTATGCGCGAACATCTTCAAGCCGAACTTAGGCTTTCCAAGGCAATGGCGCGACTTAGCGTTGCCGGAAAATCAAAAAGGGTTAAATATTAGTTAATATCGAATTATTATTGTAAAATTTATAAACAGAAACAATTTGTGACATATATCGTCGTCGATTGTTTCTGTTCCTTTTTTAGAAGATCAACCCCAACACTTGACAGAGAACCAAAAAAACCGCCCGTTTGGGCGGTTTTTTCAATTTATAAAATCTACAAGAGACCTTTAAAAGCTTTGATTAAACAAGCTCGATGATTGCCATCTCGGCTGCATCTCCGCGGCGAGGACCAATCTTGACAATACGTGTGTATCCGCCTTGTCTGTCCATATATCCGGGAGCTACTTCATCAATAAGCTTTTTTGCAACAGCTTCTTTGGTGATGTATGAGAACACCTGTCTCTTGGCGTGCAACTCGTTGGATTTTCCAAGAGTAATCATTTTTTCGGCAACCGAACGAACTTCTTTCGCACGTGTTACGGTTGTTTCGATCTTACCGTTGTCGATAAGAAACGTTACCATTGCGCGAAGCATCGCTTTGCGGTGGTCGCTTGTTCTGCCGAGTTTTCTTGTGCCTGCCATCGTTCTCTTCTCCTTACTGGATTAGTGTTTAGTTATCGTCACTTGACGAGAGGCTAAAGCCGAGGGACTCGAGCTTTTGAATAACCTCTTCCAAAGATTTCAAACCTAGGTTTCGGACCTTCATCATGTCTTCTTCTGTTTTGTTTGTGAGATCCTCTACCGTGTTAATACCTGCTCTTTTCAGACAGTTGAAGCTTCGAACCGAAAGGTCGAGTTCTTCGATAACCATCTCAAGAACATGCTCTTTTCCTTTTTCGCTCTTTTCAACCAAAACTTCGGTATCCGGAACGTTTTCAGAAAGATTTCTGAATAGGTTGAGATGCTCGGTTAAAACCTTAGCTCCCATTGAAACCGCTTCTTTTGCAGACAAAGTTTTATCCGTTTGGATTTCAAGCGAAAGTTTATCAAAGTCGGTTATTTGACCTACACGTGTGTTTTCAACTGTATAGTTTACTTTAAGCACAGGGGTATAGATGCTGTCCACCGGAATAACTCCGATATAATTTCCAACCGTTTCGCTTTGTTTGTTTTTGTCCGCAGAGGTATAACCTCTTCCGTGGTCAAAGATAAGTTCCATAACAAGTCTTCCGCCGCTACCAAGAGTGGCGATGTGCCAATCGGGGTTTAAAACCTCGAAATCGGCGTCCGATTTAATGTTGCCGGCGGTGACTTCACATTCACCTTCCGCTTCGATATAAACCGTTTTAGGTCCTTGTCCGTGGAGTTTAGCCGTTATTCCTTTAACGTTCAAAACGATCTCGGTAACGTCTTCTTTAACCCCGTTAATGGTAGAAAATTCGTGTAAAACACCGTCTATCTTAATCGCAACTGCGGCAACGCCGGGAAGCGACGAAAGAAGCACGCGGCGAAGGCCGTTTCCAAGTGTTGTTCCAAATCCTCTTTCAAGCGGTTCAACCTCAAATCTACCGTATGAGCCGTCTTCCGACAGTTCAACTGTGTCGATTCGGGGCTTTTCTATTTCTATCATCATATAATATAAACCCTCCATGCGACGAAGTGTTCGTCGTTTGTGTGCATTCCCAATATTGCTTTAATTAAAATGCTTATTTTGAATACAACTCAACGATGAAGTGTTCTTCAACATTAAAGTCGATTTCGGAACGCTCGGGTAGATGGATAACCGAAGCCGTCATGTTCTTGCTGTCCACGTCAACCCAAACAGGTTTCGGACGAGCAGAATTTGCCTCGATGGCATCCTTAATTTTATCACAGTCGGTTGATTTAACCGAAACTTTGTCGCCCTCTTTCAAGAGATATGACGGAATGTTCACGGTTTGGCCGTTAACTGTGAAATGACGGTGAAGAACAAGTTGTCTTGCTTCTTTTCTCGAGTTTGCAAAGCCCGAACGATAAACAAAGTTATCAAGGCGGCTCTCAAGAATTCTCAAAAGGTTTTCACCTGCCATACCTTTTTGACGTTCAGCCATCTCAAAATATTTTGAGAATTGGCTTTCGAGAACGCCATAATATCTTTTTGCTTTTTGTTTCATGCGAAGCTGAGTACCGTATTCCGAAACTTTTTTACGTCCTTGACCATGTTGGCCGGGTCCGTAGCTTCTGCGCGCAAACGCGCATTTATCGGAATAACAACGGTCGCCCTTTAAAAAGAGTTTTTCACCCTCTCTGCGGCAGAACCTGCACACAGCACCTGTATATCTTGCCATAAGGTTTTGTCCTCCTTTTAAATTATATGCGCCTTCTTTTCGGCGGGCGGCATCCGTTGTGGGGAACAGGGGTTACGTCTTTAATCATGCTGACTTCAAGACCTGCAGCCTGTAGAGCTCGAATAGCGGCTTCTCTTCCGCTTCCCGGACCTTTAACAAAAACCTCTACGGTTTTCATGCCGTGCTCCATAGCCGCTTTTGCCGCACTTTCTGCGGCTTGTTGCGCTGCGTAGGGGGTTGATCTTCTTGAACCTCTAAAGCCCAATGCTCCGGAGGATGACCAAGAAATAGCATTTCCCGCTACGTCTGTAATAGTAACGATTGTGTTGTTAAACGTCGACTGGATATGAGCAGCGCCGCTAGCAATATTCTTTTTTTCGCGGCGTTTACGAGTACCCGCAGACGCTCTTTTTCCTTTTGCTGCTGCCATTTAGCGTTTTTCCTCCTATTTTTTCTTATTAGCAATTGTCCTTTTGGGACCTTTGCGAGTTCTTGCGTTTGTTTTACTTCTTTGACCGCGGACAGGAAGTCCTCTGCGGTGGCGAACACCACGATAACAACCAATTTCGATAAGTCTCTTAATGTTAAGAGCTGTATCTCTGCGAAGATCTCCTTCAACAGTTAGGTTTTTATCTATGTATTCGCGGATTTTTGCGACGTCGTCGTCAGACAAATCTTTAACCCTTATGTCGGGGTTAACTTTAGTTTCGCTGAGGACTTTTCTAGAAGCGTTGATACCTACTCCGAAGATGTAGGTCAATCCAACTTCGACCCGCTTGTCTTTAGGCAGGTCTACACCAGCAATACGCGCCATTAAATATTACCTCCGGTAAATGTTATGCGCCTAACCTTGGCGCTGTTTATGTTTCGGGTTAATGCAGATAACCATAACACGACCGTGTCTTTTAATTATCTTGCATTTTTCACAGATAGGTTTAACGGAAGGTCTCACCTTCATAATGTTTACCTCCAAGAAATGCTTAAACTGTTTGTGCGTTATTTAGAACGCCATGTGATTCGACCTTTTGTAAGGTCATACGGAGACATCTCAACCGTCACTTTATCTCCCGCTAATATTCGGATAAAATTCATACGAAGTTTTCCGGAAATATGTGCGAGAATTTTATGACCGTTTTCGAGTTCAACCAAAAACGAAGCGTTTGGTAAAACCTCTTTAACGATGCCTTCAACTTCTAAAACATCATCCTTAGACAAGTTTCAGTTCTCCTTTTGTTAGCCTTGCGAAAAACGAAGTTTAATCGCTTTTCTGAGTTTATTGTCGGTTTCAAGATCTTGTGGGTTGAACACGGTTTTAGTAAAGCTTAAATGCATAAACTTCTTTTTTTTCGGTTTGTTAAGTTTTCGCTCCATGCCGTCTGCTATATAAGCATACGTGTCGTCAAAATCAACAACCGCATAGTAGCGTCCTTTGTCGTGTCCTGCTTTAGAAAAGACCATCATTCCTTTTTGAATTTCAATCATAAAGCCTCCTGCCAAGGTGTTAAAATAACCGGCTCGTTTTCTGTTATGACTATCGAATATTCAAAATGTGCTGACAAACTTTTGTCGCTTGTAACGACGGTCCAGTCGTCGTCCAGAACATCAACCTCGAATCCCCCCGCGTTGACCATTGGCTCGATAGCTAGCGTCATGCCGGGAACCAAGCGAATGCCTCGCCCCGCCGTGCCGTAGTTTGGAACTTCCGGTGCTTCGTGGAGTTTTTTTCCGAGACCGTGTCCGATGTAGTTGCGAACTACTGAAAAACCGTTTTGTTCGACATGGCTTTGCACCGCAAAACCAATGTCACCAATTCGATTACCTTTTACCGCGGCGGCAACAGCTCTGTCAAGGCTTTCGCGTGTAACTTTAACCAGCTTTTTTGCCAATTCGCTAACGTTTCCTACCTCAAAAGTTGCCGCGTTGTCGCCGTGATAGCCGCGATATTTCGCACCCACATCGATGCTGACTATGTCCCCGTCCCGAATTTTGCGATGATTGCTTGGAATTCCGTGTATAACCTCATCGTTTATCGAAATGCACGAGGAGGCCGGAAACCCGTTGTAGTTCAAAAACGAGGGTTCAGCTCCAAAAGACTTGATATATTCGCAGATCACCCTATCGATTTCGGCGGTGGAAGCGCCAACTTTAAGATGATCTCTTGCGACGATTAATGCTCCGGCGGATATCTCCCCGGCTTGCTTCATTAAAGCTACCTGGGACGCCGTTTTTAATACTACCATAGGTTACTAACCTTCGATAGCTAGGAAAACTCTTCTCGAAACGTCGGATATCTCGCCGACTCCTTCGACTATTTTAAGTTTTCCAAGTTTTTTGTAATAATCCTTGAGCGGTTCGGTTAGCTCATGGTATACGTGAAGTCTTTCTTTGACCGTCTCTTCTTTATCATCGTTACGAGTTACAACCTCGGCATTGCATCTGTCACAGATGCCTTCGACCTTTGGTTTTTTGTGTGCAACGTGATAACTGTTTCCACAATCGGGGCAAACCCTTCTGCCGGTCATTCGTTCCAAAATATTTTCGTCCGGAACCTCGATGCTTATAACCCTGTCAAACAATATGCCCATCTCATCTAAAGCTTTCGCTTGGGCAACTGTGCGCGGTACACCGTCTAGGATGTATCCGTCGGCACAGTCGGCCATGTTAAGACGGTTGTTTATAATTCCGATAACAACGTCATCAGGTACAAGTTTACCCTCATCGATGTAGCTTTTGGCTAATGTTCCGAGCTCGGTTTGATTTTTAATTTCTTCACGCATTATGTTTCCGGTGCTTATTATTGGAATCGAGAAACGTTCGCTTATAATTTCGGCTTGCGTTCCCTTTCCCGCACCCGGACTTCCGAGCAAAATTAACTTCATATCTCTAAAATGTCCTCTAATCCTTGATTAATTATCTAAGCCGTAAATATGAGTGGTTTGGCGCTAGCCAAATCGGGACGATATTTTTTTGTCCCGAAACTCACTATTTACCAAACGAAAACGAAGTTTTCGTTTTTTATTCAAGGAAACCTTTGTGATGGCGCATCAACATATACGACTCGAGAGTGTTATTAATCTCAAGCGCAACACCAACGATAATCAAAACCGAGGTACCACCTAGCGCAATGTTTATGCCTGTTACTTGTGTAATGATAATCGGAAGGGTAGCAACCATAACAAGGAAGAAAGCCCCGATTAACGTAATTTTTGAAATAACCTTTGCGATAAAATCCGAAGTCGGTTTGCCGGGACGAATTCCCGGTATACCACCCGAATTCTTTCTCATGTCGTTCGCCATTTGAATCGGATTGTACTGGATTTGTACATAGAAGTAGTTAAACGCTACGATAAGAAGCGCGTAAAGCGCCGCATAGCCCCAACTGTCCGGTGAAAACAATCCGAGGAAACCTCCCCAGAAACCTTCCGTTATCTGGAATAAGTCTCTGATAGTTCCCGGAACCGAGAGTATCGCCGAAGCAAAGATAACAGGTATAACACCGGTCATATTTACTTTTATTGGAATGTGGCTGTTGTTTCCGCCATACATCTTGCGTCCGACAACCCTTTTTGCATATTGAACGGGTATTCTTCTCTCGGCGTTGTGCATTATGATTATCATAACAAACGAAGCCGCAAAAAGAAGTATAATTATCGGGAGAACCGCAAAATACCATGGTTTTGCTTCAACCGCAAGCCCGGGGAACGGTTCGTATGTTCCGAGAGCCATTTGGAAGTATTGAGCGAACTGTGCCATAGCGGTTGTAAGGCTTGCTATGATACCGGTGAAGATCAAAAGCGAAATACCGTTTCCGATACCTTTTGCATCGATTTGTTCACCAAGCCACATAAGCAAACATGCGCCCGCCGTTAGCGTTACTATAATAACCAAAGCGGCAAAGAAACCTTCAAAGCCGGTTGTGTACATTATCGCACCTTGGTTACTAAGGAAAACGAAGTAGGTTATCGCCAACAAGACCGCAAGGCCTATCGACGAATATCTTGTGATTTTTTGAATCTTCTTTCTTCCCTCTTCCCCCTCTTTAGCCATTCTTTCAAGTGCCGGAATGACAACTTGGAGAAGGTTTAAGATAATCGAGGCGTTGATGTAGGGTTGAACCGAAAGCGCAAACAATGTTGCCATCGAGAAAGCGCCGCCCGTCATTAGATTGAAAAATTCAAATATAGTTCCTTCCGAGTTTATCGAGCTTGCCGCCAAAGCGTCTGCATCGATGAACGGAACAGGAATTGCCGCACCAAGGCGAAAAATCAAGAGTATCATCAGAGTAAATATAATCTTTTTGCGAAGATCATCAATCTTCCAAGCGTTTCTGAAAGTCTGAAACATAAATTATACTACCTCCGCTGTTCCTCCGGCTTTTTCGATTTTTTCTTTAGCGGAAGCTGTGAATGCTTTAACTTTAACGGTTAGCTTTTTGTTGAGTTCCCCGTTGCCGAGCACTTTTACCCCATCCAAAGTCTTTTTAATCAAGCCGGAATCTATTAACGCTTGCGTATCAACCGTTGCACCGTCCGCAAATCTTTCGTTCAAATCAGAGATTTTTACCTCTGCATAGATTGTTGCGAAGATGTTGTTGAATCCGCGTTTAGGCAAACGACGTGCCAAAGGCAATTGTCCACCCTCGAAGTATGCCGGCTTGTGACCCGAACGGGCAAGCTGACCTTTATGTCCGTAACCGGCGGTTTTGCCGTTTCCGGAACCCGCACCGCGGCCTTTGCGCTTTGCTTTTTTAGTAGCGCCGGCGGCGGGGGAAAGTTCATGGAGTTTCATTTTGTTTTCCTCCTACCTTTATCTTGTAACCTCTACCATATGGGAAATCTTTTTAAGCTTTCCATTGGTAGCGGCGTTGTCCGGCTGAACCGAAGAATCTCCGATTCTGCGAAGACCGAGTGATTTAGCTGTTGCAATTTGGCTGTCGCTTCTGCCTGCCAAACTACGTGTTAATTTTACTGTTATGCCAGAGGCATTGCCTGTAGCTTTCTTTGCTGCCGGTTTTGAAGCCGCTTTGGTCGACGCAGCGATTGCAACATCTTCCGTTTTAGCTTTAGCCGCAGTTTTTGAAGCTGCAGGTTTAGCTTCAGCTTTAGTAGCCGTCGCTTTCTTTGCGGGAGCTTTTTTCTCCGAAGCAGGTTTCTCCGCCGTTTTAGCGGTAGTTTTCTTTGCTGTCGGTTTTTTCTCCGCAGTTTCTTTTACAACAGATTTTGCTGCCGTTGTTTTTGCTGTTGCGGCTTTTTTGGTTGCCGCAGGCTTAGCGGCCGCTTTTTTCTCTGCTTTTGGTTTTTCCGCTACTGCTGCGGTTTCTTTTTTCTCTGCCATTTTTTGCGACCCTCCTATTTGCCTATTATTTCTTTCGGGTCTTTTCCGCGAACTGCCGAAACTTGTTCAAGAGTTCTAAGCGATTTAAGACCTTCTATTGTTGCCGAAACAACGTTGCAAGGATTGTTGGAACGCAAAGATTTCGTTCTGATATCTTTTATTCCCGCAACCTCTACAACCGCACGAACCGCACCACCGGCGATAACGCCTGTACCTTGAGCAGCAGGTTTCAAAAGCACACGACCTGCGCCGAACTTTCCTACAACTTCGTGTGGTATTGTTGTTCCCCTAAGGGAAATTTTTATTACATTTTTTCTTGCGTCTTCGATGCCTTTACGAATAGCTTCCGGCACCTCGCCCGCCTTACCGAGACCAAAACCGACAACTCCGTTGCCGTCACCGACTACTACGAGAGCGGCAAACTTGAAAATACGTCCGCCTTTAACGGTTTTTGAAACACGGTTTATCGCAACAACCTTTTCTTTAAGGTCGAGCGTTGAAGCATCAATTCTATCCAAAATCCCGTACCTCCCTTAAAATTTCAGTCCGCCGTCGCGAGCACCTTCTGCAAGGGCTTTAACGCGACCGTGGTAGATGTAGCCGCCGCGATCAAACACAACGGTTTCGATTTTTAATTTTATTGCTTTTTCCGCAATCATTTGGCCAACTTTTTTAGCCGCTTCCGCGTTGCTTGTAGCACCGCTGAATGAGCTTTCCATCGTTGAAGCCGCACAAAGTGTAACACCTTTAACATCATCTATGATTTGAGCGTAGATGTGTTTCGAGGAGCGGAAAACGTTAAGTCTCGGGCATTCCGCTGTTCCGCTTATTTTTCCGCGAACACGGCGATGTCTCAGAAGACGTTGTTTATTGCTGTCTTTTTTGTTTATCATTTTTTAAGCTCCTCTCCTATTTACCTTTACCGGCTTTGCCTTCCTTACGGATGACATATTCGCCAAGATAACGTATGCCTTTGCCTTTGTAAGGTTCGGGCGGACGTTTACCTCTGATTTCGGAAGCAAACTGACCAACTTTTTGCTTATCAATTCCGTGAACAATAATTCTGTTCGGAGCCGGAACTTCGGTTGTGATTTCATCAGTATCGGCTACGATAACTTGATGTGAATATCCAAGGTTCATAACAAGGTCTTTTCCTTGTTTAGCGGCACGATAGCCGATTCCTTGAACTTCGAGTTCTTTAGAGAACCCATCGGTTACTCCGATAACCATGTTGCCGATAAGGGTGCGTGTCAACCCGTGAAGCGCACGGTATACCTTATCTTCAGACGGTTTGTCAACCAAAAGTTGTCCGTCTTCCATTTTAACAATCATTCCGGGATTATAGGTGTACGAAAGTTCGCCTTTCGGTCCTTTAACCGTCACGGTTCTGTCTTCGATTTTAACGTCGACGCCCGCAGGAATAACTATCGGTTTTCTACCAATTCTCGACATGTTTTATTCCCCCTACCACACAAAAGCGAGCACTTCGCCGCCGACATTTTGTCTGCGAGCTTGCTTATCTGTCATAACGCCTTGCGGAGTTGACACGATAGCAATGCCTAGCCCTTTAAGAACTTTGGGCATTTTTTCGCAACTTGCATAGGTTCTAAGACCGGGTCTTGAGATCCTGCGAAGTCCCGAAATTGCCGATGTGCGGTCTTCGTTGTATTTTAAAGTTAATCTGATAACACCTTGAATGTTATCCTCTATGACCTGCATTCCTTTGACATATCCTTCGTCAACAAGAATTTTAGCAATAGCTTTTTTCATGTTGGACGCCGGAATATCAACCGTTTCGTGTTTTGCACTTCCTGCGTTACGAACACGTGTGAGCAGGTCGGCAATAGGATCTGTTATATGCATTTTTTCATGTCCTCCCTTACCAGCTTGCTTTTCTTACGCCAGGAATTTCGCCTTTGTACGCGAGTTCCCTGAAGCAGATACGGCATATTCCGTATTTTCTGAGATATGCGTGGGGTCTTCCACAGAGTTTACATCTGTTGTAAGCACGTGTAGAGAATTTTGCTTCTCTTTGTTGCTTAACTTTCATTGAAGTTTTTGCCATAACTCTCTTTCCTCCCCTTAACTGACGAACGGTGCGCCGAGAAGAGAAAGCAAAGCTTTTGCTTCTTCATCGGTTTTTGCCGTTGTTACGAATACTATATCCATTCCGCGAATTTTATCGATTTTATCGTAATCAATTTCGGGAAAGATAAGTTGTTCTTTAAGACCTAGGGCATAGTTGCCTCTTCCGTCAAAGCTGTCTGCGCTTATTCCACGAAAGTCACGTACACGCGGAAGCGCTACGTTAAACAATCTGTCAAGGAATTCGTACATTTGGTCGCCACGAAGAGTTACCTTTGCGCCAACCGGCATGCCTTCACGAAGTTTGAAGTTCGCAACAGATTTCTTTGCGTTACGAATCAAAGCTTTTTGTCCAGTGATCTTTCCAAGGTCCGAAACTATGGCTTCCATCATTTTTGCGTTGTCTTTTGCTTCGCCGCTTGCGACGTTAACAACAATTTTGTCAAGTTTCGGGATTTGCATCACGCTCTTATAAGAAAATTGTTTCATAAGTGCGGGAGCAATTTCTTTTGCGTAAACTTCTTTAATTCTCGCCATTTTAAACAATCCTCCTACTATTTATTGAATGATGCGCCGCATTTACGGCATGTTCTTACTTTTTTTCCGTCTTTTCCAACCGTGTGTCCAACCCTTGTCGGCTTGTCACATTTCGGGCAGATAGGCATAACTTTGCTTGCGTAAAGCGGGGCTTCAACCCTTACTTGTCCGCCGGCTTGGCCTTGTTTACGGGGTTTAACGTGTTTTGTGACCATGTTTTGGCCTTCGACGATAACTTTGCCTTCT
>CAYJJR010000043.1:0-18622 GCA_964370565.1 uncultured Oscillospiraceae bacterium
GACTGTAAATCTGTTGTCAGTGACTTCGATGGTTCAAATCCATCCGCTCCCACCATAATTAAACACCAATGTCATCGGCAATAAATGTCGATGACATTGGTGTTTTGCGGGCTTTTTTTGGCTTTATGTCAAGTGTTGGGGTTGAACGGGTGTGGACAATGGTGTCGATTAAATCAACTCTGCTTGTCCATTTCCGGTTGACCCCTTGAAAATGAACGTTTTTTAGTAACGAGCAAGTTGGTGCGAGAATATGCGAAAATTTGGCAGCAAAAACGCTAAGCAACCATTTATACTTTTTTTAAACCAAATTAGTTTTTGGCTTTTCTGCTTCAATTTTGTTTTTAAGATAAAGCAACGACCCCTCGTCTACGCCGTATTCATACATGACTATGGCTTTTGTTTTGCTAAATTCCTTTATAATGTTTTGTTCGTTGGCATCGCAATACTTAAGATAGTCTCCCGGTAAAATTAAAACTTTTGCGGCATCAAGCGTCGATTTTCCGCGCGATAGACTTCCGAACAAACATGATTTGATATCGACGGTTTGTCCGTATATTTTGCGACAACCATTTTGGACAATCTCAAAAAAGCGATAGCTTTTGCTTACAATCACTATTGGGCTTGTTACCGAAAGTTTAGATAGGTTTGAAATTGTCCTAAAACTTGGGGTCAAAACTACGGGCAACAACTTTGTTCTATCTGTGACAAAACGTTCGAGTAGATTCACATGTGTTGGCGTTGTTATGACAAAAGAAAACTCCTCGCCAATTGTATAGGGATTACGCATAAAATTGTTAAGCGAAAGTTTATATATCTCAACCTTTGTGCTTGTCAAAATCTGTTTTTCCATCATTTCAAGCGTTTCGGGGTTACAATCTATTAGCAGTATTTTGATTAAATAGTCGGGATCTTCGCGTTCGTTAAGTTTAAGCTTGATAAAAAAACCGATATCCTTTGAAGAAAAGCCAAGCTCTTGAAGCTTGTCTAACATCTCGTCGATAGCGTTTAAAGCGGCTTCTTTTCGCGAGGTTGTTTCGGGGCTTTGGCAAACAAACGTCCCTTTGCCCTGTATCATCTCGATTAAGCCTAACCCTTCAAGACGGTCGTATGCATGTTTTATCGTTCCGTTTGCAATATCCATTCGTTTTGCAAGCTCCCGAACCGTTGGGAGTTTTTCGCCGGGAGAAAGTTCCCCCGACAAAATTTGCTTTTCTATCTCTTGTACAATCTGTTGATAGATAGCCGTTTTAGTGTTGTTTTTCAAAACAAGTTTCATCTATATTTGTTCTCTTTTCTTTCGCTGGTTTTACCTTATTATACATTTTATAATAATAATAGAAAAAATACAACGTTTTAAGTTTATTGACTGTGGACAATTACGTTGATTAACTTTTTATGCATCTTTCCTGTCATTGGTGAGAGAGATGTTAGTTCTGCCACTTAACAAATTTATTGGCGGAGGACAATGGCGGTGCTTTACTTTTGGTATATACTAATGTACACTATAGTTAGTTAAAACTTATCAACAATAAAAAATACAAAAAAGGAAATTAAAAAAATGATACAAAAATTTGAAGTTTTGGGAATGTCTTGTTCGGGTTGCAGTTCAACGGTAAACAAAGTTGTAGGCAAGTTGCAAGGCGTTAAAAGCGTACAGGTTGTTTTGGAAGAAAAAAATATGACTGTGGATTTTGATGAAACAATTTTGACAAATGATGATCTAATCAAGGCTGTTTATAATGCCGGGTTTGATGCCAAGGTTATTTAACTTAAAGATAAATACACCTTACAAAAAAACTTTTGCCTTTTGAGAATATACTATCTTTTCCAAAAGGTAAAAGTTTATTTTAAAAGAAAGGTTGTTGATTTAAATGAAACAAAAATTTGATGTAGTAGGAATGACTTGTTCCGCATGTGCCGCCAACATCGAGCGTGTGTTGGGTAGGCTTGACGGAATTAGCGAAGTCTCGGTTAATTTGTTAAATAACAATATGAATGTTGAATATGACGAAAATGTGCTTTTAGAAACCGACATTGTAACCGCTGTTGACAACGCCGGTTTTGAAGCAATTCCGATAAAAAAATCCGAAAAAGCCGCACCTAAACAAGAAAAAAAAGATCTCGAAAATGAACAACTTTTAGAGATGAAAAGACGACTTATAATCTCGATGATTTTTTCTGTTCCATTGTTTTATATTTCTATGGGTCACATGATGGGGTGGCCTTTGCCCGGCTTCTTTCATGGGGTTGCAAACGCTATAACTTTTGCGTTTACTCAGTTTTTGCTTGCAATACCGGTGGTTTTTATCAATAAAAAATATTATGTTGTCGGATTTAAATCGCTTTTTGCAAAACATCCAAACATGGATTCGTTAATAGCGATAGGAACGTCGGCGGCGTTAGTTTACGGAATATTTGCAATCTACAGGATTGGCGTTGGACTGGGGATTGGTGATTTAGAGGTTGTGAGCCGGTATACAATGGATCTTTACTTTGAATCAGCGGCGGTGGTTTTGGCGCTTATAACTCTAGGAAAGTTCTTGGAAGCACGGGCAAAAAATAAAACTTCGGAAGCGATAAAAAAACTTGTCAGCTTAACGCCAAAAACCGCGATTGTTATTAGAAACGGAGAACAAATTGAGATATCCGTTGAAGACCTTGAACTTAAAGATGTTGTAGTTGTTAAACCGGGGCAGATTATTCCGACAGACGGGGTTATTGTTAAAGGAAAGACTTCTATTGACGAGTCTATGCTAACCGGGGAGAGTTTGCCCGTCGAAAGGGGAGAGGGCGACAAAGTTATTGGCGCTAGCATAAACAAATCGGGATACTTTGAGTTTGAGGTTTTAAGATTAGGAGACGACACCGTTTTGGCGCAGATTATCAAGCTTGTGGAAGAAGCGAGTTCGTCAAAGGCGCCAATAGCAAAGCTTGCGGACAAGATTAGCAGCGTTTTTGTTCCCGTTGTCATAACAATCGCGGTTATAGCGGTTTGTGTATGGCTGTTGCTCGGGTATTCGTTTGAATTTGCGTTGTCGATAGGAATTTCGGTTTTAGTTATCTCGTGCCCTTGTGCTTTAGGTCTTGCAACGCCAACCGCAATAATGGTTGGAACGGGAAAAGGAGCAGAAAACGGAATACTTATAAAGTCGGCGGAAGCGTTAGAAGTAGCGCATACTATAGACACCGTAGTAATGGACAAGACGGGAACTATAACTAACGGCAGTCCCGAGGTAACAGATTTAATCATGTCCGATAAAATAACGGAAGAAAGAATGTTGCAACTTTGCGCGTCGGTCGAAAAAAATTCCGAACATCCTTTGGCGGAAGCTATTGTGAAGAAAGCTCAAGAAAAATCTTTGGACGCTTTACTTGTAAGCGAATTTGAAGCGTTACATGGTTTAGGAATAAAGGCGGTTGTTGACAACATAAATGTGTTTGTTGGAAACAAAAAGCTTATGGAGCAAAAGGATATATCTTTGGGTGGTTTTGATAAAGTTGCACAGGGTTTAGCGGACGACGGAAAAACTCCTATGTTTTTTGCAAACAACACCGAGGTGTTGGGTATCGTTGCGGTTGCCGATACAGTTAAACCCACAAGTCAAAAGGCGATTGATGCGTTTAAAAAGATGGGAATTGAAGTTATAATGTTGACGGGCGACAACGAGCGCACAGCAAAGGCTATTGGACAAAAGCTTAACATAGACAAGATAATAGCCGAAGTTTTGCCACAAGACAAGGAAAAACATGTGCGAGAGCTTATCGAAGATGGAAAAAAGGTTGCGATGATTGGGGACGGGATAAACGACGCGCCAGCATTGGTTCGTGCCGACGTAGGGATTGCTATCGGAGCGGGGACGGATGTTGCAATTGAATCAGCCGACATAGTTTTGGTTAAAAACGATCTTTTAGACGGCGTTAAAGCTGTTCAATTAAGCAAATCGGTTATTAGAAATATCAAACAAAATCTGTTTTGGGCTTTTATTTATAACGTTATCGGAATTCCGCTGGCTGCCGGTTTGTTTTTTGGAATACTCGATTGGAAGCTAAACCCGATGTTTGCCGGGGCGGCAATGAGTCTAAGCAGCGTTTCGGTTGTTTCAAACGCTTTAAGGCTTAAATTTTTCAAGCCGTCTATTGATTAAACACGGTCGTTTGGTGAAATGTTCCGCAAAGAATAATATTGATACTTTGAATAACTATGGCGACGAAAAAGAGATCGTTTGATACTGGAATGGCTAAGATAAAAACCCTGTGACGGTAGTTGTACCTTGTCACAGGGTTATCGTTTATTCCGGCAAGCTTGCGAGCTGTTCAAAAGGGTTTTTAATGAAAAATTCTTTGCTTGAAATGGAACGAAAAAACAAATAAAATGGTTATTGTTCGCCGCTTTCGGTTTTTAAGATAAGTTTAATTTTGTTTATTCTTTTGTTGTCGGCGTCTTCAATAATAAAAGTTACGTTGTCTGTGGTCACGGTTTCTCCGTTTTGCGGAAATCTATCAACAACCCCGACAAGGTATCCGCCTATCGAATCAAATTCGTCCGAAATGATATCGAGCCCCATCTTTTCGTTTAATTCGGAAATTCTAAACGCGCCGTCGATTAGATATTCGTCTTCGCTGAGTTGCACAAAGTCGTCTTCGTCAAGGTCATACTCATCATCGATGTCGCCTACTATCATTTCGATTAGATCTTCGATTGTTATAAGACCGGAGGTTCCCCCATATTCGTCAACAACAACCGCCATGCCAATTTTTTTGAGTTGAAGCTTTTTGAACAATTTGTCAATTTTATTGAACTCGTGAACAAAAAAAGCTTCTCTTAAAATAGAGGATATTGCGAACTGTTCATGGTCAACCGCGTTCATAATTAAGTCTTTAATATATAACATTCCTACGATGTTGTCGTTTGAATCTTTGAACACCGGCATACGCGAGAATTGGTGTTGTTTGAAAATTTCCATAACCTCTGAATATGTGGCTTCAATATCTACCGTTATCATGTCTGTTCTTGGTATCATAACATCTTTAGCGTATGAGTCGCCAAAATTGAATATGTTGTGGAGCATCTCTTTTTCTTCTTTTTGTATTATGCCTTCTTCGTGGCTTACCGTCACAATAGTTTTTAGCTTATCCGCGGTAATAAAGGCTTCGTTTGCGTCGGGTTTTCCGCCAAAAAGCATTACTAAACCGTTGGTTATAAACATAAGGATTTTTACTATCGGCGAGACTAGAGTAACGACCAAGAATATTGGCTTTGAAACAAGAATAGCTATTTTTTGAGGGTTTTTGCTCGCTATTGATTTTGGAGTTATTTCTCCAAACACAAGCACGAACAACGTCATAATACCGGTTGCAATGCCAACGCCGGCGTTTCCGAACAAGTCGGTTGCTACGACGGTTGCAAGGGCAGAAGCGCCTATGTTTACAAGGTTGTTTCCAACTAGAATTGAACCGAGAAGTTTAGATGTATCCTCGATTAAAGCGCCAACCAGTTTCGCCCCTTTGACTTTATTGGTTATCATATGTCTTACATCTAATTTTGTAATTGACATAAGAGCCGTTTCCGACATAGAAAAAAATGCGGAGCCCATGATTAACAGTACTAAAATAAACAGTTGCAGCCCAATTTCCGAACCCATTATTAAATAATTCTCCCAAAAGTAATTTTATGTATTATATATGTATATCTAAAAATTATTCAGAGTCTTTTTCTCTATCTGAAAATTTATCTATTTTTGATATGTAAAGATATTTTCTTACAACAAATAAAAGCGTGACGGCAACAACGATAAGTAGCGCGTCGAGCGGCGGAACGTGTTCAACAATCATTTGGCGCGAAAGGGCAACAAGTAAAACATCGACAACCGAGTCGACGCTGTGGCTTGTTATCATCTTTACAAACTCAACGCCGATTATAAAATAACAGATAACATTTATCCATTCTATGAAATATTCGGGACTCGCAAACAAAGACGGAATATTAGTGTTGATAATGACGCCAATTCCGCCTATGCCACACGCCAAAAGCACAAACACACCTATAATCGTTTCAATTGCAACCGACCAAGAGTTAAGAAGAATTTGCAGTTTTCTTTTCATTTTTATGATAATCCTTTCAAACCTTCGCGTGTTTTTTTTGATTATATAGATTTTTTTAGATATTGCTTTTTCTACATGTTAAGAACTACCTTTATTATTTTATCTTTAATTTCCGCTATAGTCAACATATTGTCTGTGGAAATATCAAGTCATACAGTGTAGTTAACAAGGTTTTAAGAGAATAGATATGAACAACTTTTTGGTTGTTGTAAAATTAAGAACATTTGCATTAAATTTAACTTTAATTTAGATGTCGGCTTTTTTGTGTAATAGTAGTTTCTATATTAAAATACTTGAAAATAAAGTATAATATTTAGATGAAGTATGGGTAACCGGAGTAATTGAGGTGTTTATGGAAGATAAGATTAAATTTATCGCGACAATTCATGCGGGAAACGGCGGAGGCGCCTTTGTTCCCGTGCCTTTGGACATAAAAAAAGAGTTTGGAAAAGGGCGGTTAAAGGTTAACGCCACATTTGACGGCGAGCCGTATAGCGGCAGCATTGTTAACATGGGGTTTAAAAATGAGGATGGTTCGGTTTGCTATATCCTCGGAATTTTGAAGGCGATAAGGAACAAACTCGGAAAAGAGATTGGCGACGTGGTTGAAGTTGAGGTTGAAATAGTAGGATGATCGGAGATAGTGTGTTTAATGAGTATCGTCACCAAATTGAACACATAGTTGTTTTAAACTCAAATATTTTTCTCTGCCAAGTGGCAGAGAAATTTGGTCGCCTAAATCAACTTGGTAACGGCGAAAAGCTGTAATATAAGCGGTGTTTATCAAGTAAGATTTATGACTGCGGAAAAAATTGTCCGAAAGAGTTTGTTGATGTGTAAGTAAAACGCCCGAAACTAACACAGAGGTGTCTTTTGTGTGAATTTGAGTGTTTTGGCCGACAGCTTGCAGATATAAGATGTCGTTTTCCGATATTACGCAATATTCACCCGTTGTCTTGCGAAACATAATTTTTTTCAACGGTTTTTTTTCGGAAGAAGATATGATGTGTTCAATAAAGTTGTCGGGATTGTTTGTGGCTGAAGAGGTATTTGGCTGAACGGTAAGAGGGATGTCTTGGGCGTTTGAGCCGTGGATATGAACCAACTTTAATTCCTCGTCGATATATTTCCACACTACGCTTAAACGAGTGTGCATCTGTAGATAGGCTCCTGAATCCAGATCGCTTGACAAATTCAATTTGCAACAAACAATAAACATATCACGATGTCGAACAATTAACTCGTAGTGCTCCTCGTTAATGTTAAAAACAACAGAATTAAGTTCAGCTTGAACTGTGTCTATAAAATGTTGTTTTCCGTGTGTGAATTGAAAATCGAAAGCTCCTATCCACACAAAGTTATCGCTTAAAAGATGAACTAAGTGGTTGACGGAACGCCCATAAAATCCATGCAACGTTTCACGCGTCATTTCGACGATTTGTGTTTCAGTTATACTCTTTCTCTTCATACAAGATACACCTCAAAATGTCATTCATTAAATATATTTGCAGTTTATTATTTTGGTTGACAAACGTTTATAAAACTGTTAAAATTATTATCACAAATAGATATATTAGCATAAAAAAGATGAAAAGTTGTTAATTTTTTTAGAACATATATGAATTGGCAAAAAATGCTAATATAGTTTTGTGCAAGAAAACAATTTATTGTCCACACAACAAACAAGAAAAGCTTCTTTCCTAAAGCAAGATAAAAGATCGATTTAAAATAACCGAAAGGAAACTTGGAACCTATGTTAAACACACAAAATCTTACAGAAAAACGTATGGAACAAAATACCTCTAATGTTATTTGCCCTCCTTGTAGACTTGACGAAATCGACGAAAAAAGCAAAGAAACTGTTGAAGATTCCGCTGTGGAAAAAGCAATGCCTTCGATTAATTTTGATTATAAACAAATAATCGTACCGGATGCTGGCGAGAATATGTTTTTAAGAAAAACCAGAGATGAAGATGTGCGTGTACACAAGAATGAAGCTATAGACAAAAGCAACGAAGTATTTTATCGAAATATCAGTATTGTCGGTTGGGTCGCTTTTGCATTTGTTTTTGCAACTTTTTTTATAATAATTCAACAAAGTTAGTGAATATACTAACCTTTTATTTTAATGATTACATACGGTGATTTAGGTTATTTTTTAAACGGATAAATTTTAACTTAAATATGTAATCGAAATAGTTCTTTTTGATGTTTTCCTGTTGTAACTCAAAAAGAATCAAAGTTTCATTCTCGCATTTTGTCGAGAATGAAACTTTGATAAAAAACTCGACTTAAAACTTTTATGTTTTGTCGAGTTTTTTTAATAAGAACTTTAAGTTTTTCAGACTAAATCTCTCTTAATGCTTGCATAATTTCGGTTTTGCTTGCGGTTTTGTCGTCTTTTTGTTTTATTATTCTAGCCGGACAACCCGCAACCACTACGTTTTTCGGAACATCGGACACGACTATTGCCCCCGCCGCAACAACCGAGTTTTCGCCAATTCTGACGCCTTCCAAAACCACCGCGTTTGCGCCAATCATGACGTTGTCTTCAACAACCACGGGGTCTGCAGAAGGGGGCTCTATGACACCGGCGAGCACAGCGCCGGCGCCGATGTGGCAGTTGTTGCCGACGGTGGCGCGCCCACCCATAACAACGCCCATGTCGATCATCGTTGAGCTTCCGATAATCGCCCCGATGTTTATGATAGCGCCCATCATTATAACGGCGTTGTCGCCAATCGTTACTTGTTCTCTAATAATAGCGCCCGGCTCTATCCTTGCGTTGATGTTTTTTAAGTCAAGCATAGGAATTGCGGAGTTTCTTCTGTCGTTTTCGATAACCAGCTTGTCTATTTTGTCTTTGTTTTGTTCTATAATTTCAGAAAGAGAGGACCATTCGCCAAAAACAACTTTACTGTCGTTTCCGAAAACCATGTTATCTTCACCAAAATCTATCGGTTCTTTTTCGGTTATATAAAGTTTAACGGGAGTTTTTTTGTTGCTTTTACTTATGTATTCTATAATTTCATATGCGTTCATCATTGCTGTGATTTCCTTTATTAATTTTTTTAACTGTTAACTGTTGTTTTTGTTTTATTGGTTGTCTGATAAAAGCTTTTGCAACGTGTAAAATCCTTGTTTTTGCATGTGGAGTTTTTCCGCCGCAACAACCGCACCGTTTACAAAAATAATTCTGCTTGAGGCTTTGTGGGTAATCTCTAAAATTTCATCTTCGCCGAAAAAAGATACCGTGTGTTCGCCGGCTACCGTTCCGCCTCGAATTGCGTGGACACCTATCTCTTTTTTCGTCCTAGCGCCTACCATTCCTTCGCGCCCGTAAACCGGGGTGTATTCGCCGCTGGGGTCGACTGCTTCAAGAAGAAGTTTCGCCGTGCCCGACGGGCTGTCGGCTTTTTTGTTGTGGTGGGTTTCCACAATCTCGATGTCATAAAGTTGTTTAAGTGTCGGGGCGAACTGTTCTAAAATCTGTTTAAACACCGCAACGCCGAGCGAATAGTTTGAACTGTGGATAGTTGCGGTGAGATCGCCGAGTTGTTTAATCGCTTCAAGGTCGCCTTTAGAAAGCCCGGTTGTTCCCGAAAGATAGGGGGTTTTTGTTCTTTTTACATAATCCGAAACGGGGGAGAGCATGGCAGGATGTGAAAAATCTATAACAACATCTGCTTTTTCAAGCGAGGTTAAATCGGATATGTTATCGATGTCTATAATTGCTTTTATGTTGTGCCCTCGGCTTGTCGAGACAGCTTCGATAAGCTGTCCCATTCGTCCGTGTCCAATTAAAACAATATCCATATGTTATATTAACCCCAAATCTTTCATAGATTCTTCGAGTTTTTGTTTTGCCGATTGTTCCATTTCATATAAAGGTTGGCGGAAAATGCCGTTATCTTTGCCCATAAGCATTAGGGCGGTTTTAATCGGAATTGGGTTAACTTCGATAAATAGATTGTTTATAAACGGAAGAAGTTGAAGTTGGGCCTCGAGGGATTTTTGATAGTTGCCCGAAAGGTAATCTTCAACCATCATGTGTGTTTCGTTTGGAAGCGCGTTTGCAACGACCGATATGACGCCGCTACCGCCTATCGACATTATCGGAACGATAATGTCGTCGTTTCCGCTCCACATGCAAAAATCATTGCTTAAAAGACGTGAAACTTTCATAGAATATGACATGTTTCCCGAAGCTTCTTTTATACCACAGATGTTTTTGTGTTGTGCAAGCCTTGCAACGACCGATACAGGAATTTCACAACTGGTTCTGCCCGGAACGTTGTATAAAATACAAGGGATATTAACGGCGTCCGCAACAGTTTTAAAGTGTTGGTACATTCCTTCAAGGTTGGTTTTGTTGTAGTACGGCGAGATCAAAAGAAGGCCGTTAGCCCCCGATTTTTCGGCGCGCAAGCTTTTTTCAAGCATCGTTTCGGTGCTGTTGCTTCCGGTCCCGGCGATTATTGGAACACGTCCTGCCGAAACCCTAACAGCACATTCGATAACTGCGTCATCCTCTTCGTGGGACATTGTGGGGCTTTCGCCGGTGGTTCCAAGAACCAGTATCGCGTCGGTTTTGTTTTCGATATGCCATTCGATTAGTTGTTCAAGTTTTGTAAAGTTAACCGTTTTGTCTTGATTAAATGGGGTGATTAAAGCGACTATTGAACCTTTTACCATGAGTTTGCCCTCCATAAAAATATAATTTTAATTTTAATTTTAATTTCTTAAACCAAATGCATCGGCGAGAACCGCAACCGCTTTTTCTGTGTTATCGCTGTCTATCGTCATTGAGATTGAAATCTCGGACGTTGTAACTTGATAATAGTTTATTTTGGCTCCGAAAAGCGTCGTAAAAGCTTTGCTTGCTATTCCGCTGTGGGTTATCATTCCGACCCCGACAAGCGAAATTTTAGTTAGGGGATAATGTGCAACTATTCGATAAGGCAGATCGAAATCTGCAAATTTTTTGACAAGTTCGGTTGCTCTTGCGTGGGAACAGCTGAAAGAAAGCATGACGGTGTTGTCGTCCGAAATCTGTTGAGAAATCATATCTACGTTTACATCAAGCTCCGCTATAGCTTTAAAGATTTCGTCTACCGCTTCGCCGTCTGCCGGAAGCCCTTTAATTGTAAGCATCGACACATCTTTCGATATGCTAATCCCCGTTATCGGCATCTCTTCAAAAAAGTTTGTTTGTTCCATAATATATGTACCTTTCGTTTTGTCTTTTTCAAGCGACTGCGCAAGAAGCAACCTAACCCCGAATTTTTTGGCAAGTTCCACACTTCGTGTTTCAAGCACCCCAGCGCCGAGCGACGCCATCTCCATCATCTCGTCGTATGTAATTTCGGAAAGTTTTTTTGATCCGGGGCAAACCCTAGGGTCGACGGTGTATATTCCGTCGACATCGGTATATATCTCACAGTCCCACCCGAGTTTTGCGGCAATAGCAACCGCCGTTGTGTCGGAACCGCCTCTCCCGAGAGTGGTTATGTTTTTGTATTGGTCAATTCCTTGAAATCCGGCGATTACCGGAACATAGCCTTCGGCAACATATTTTTTAAGAAGTTTATCGTCTATATCGACTATCTTTGCGTAGTTGTGGTTGTTGTTCGTTAAAAAGCCACATTGAAATCCCGTTAAAGATATCGCCGGAACTCCGAGTTCATGTATAGCCATTGCGAGAAGCGTAATCGTTTTTTGTTCGCCTATCGACATAAGGCTGTCCAGCTCTCTCGCGTTCGGGTTTTGAGAAATCTCTTTTGCCGTCGCTATAAGTTCGTTTGTTGTCTTTCCCATAGCACTTACAACAACAGCTATATCTTCGCCGGAATTTTTTATCTCGACAATGTGTTTTGCAATTGATTTAATCTTTTCAACCGTTGCAACAGAACTTCCTCCGTATTTGTGGACAACGCCCATAAAAAATCATTCCTTTCGTGTTTCGGCTTATACCTATCAATGTTTTATTTAACGACGAGTACTAATTCCGATTTTATAAAAATGTAATAAAAATAGCGGCAAGAAACCATTCCCGCCGCTTAAACAATCAAGCAAACAAGATAGCCCCCCTGCAATTTTTGCAGACAGTGTAACGGATATTCTCCGTTACCCCATTGTATCTTTGTGCCCAAAAATACAATTCGGCGAAGGTGCCTCGGATATGCCGTCGTTGCCTGCCGGCTTTTGCATACCTATTCGACTTCGCGCCTCTATCATATTGATATCTATATTAACACTAAAATAAAAAAAAAGCAACATTTATTTTAGTGCGTGAGAGAACAGTTACATTGATTTGGTTTTCAAAGGCTATTAAAATCGCTTGTTTTGATTGACATATTTTATTATAAAGTGTAGAATTATCTGGATGTTGAGTTATCTAAACATAGTAGAATATAATTTATATAGAGGGTTAAAATGGCTGTTGAAACAATAATTAAAATAATTGAGAAGATTAATGTGAAAAAATGCATCGTCTTGTTGATTGTTTTGTCAATAGTTCCGGTGCTTTATCTTTCGTTTTTTTCTTCGCCGTCTGTCGATGACTATGATTTTGGTAGCAGAACGAAAGCGGTTGTTGAAACAGGGTCGTTTAATCCAATTGACTATGTTAAGGCGGCAGCGGACACAGTTGTTCACTACTACAGTAGTTGGCAGGGAATGTACAGCGCAACTTTTATCTCGGCGTTGCAACCGGGTGTTTTCGGAGAACAGTTTTATTTTTTAACACCGGTAATAATGATAGCCCTTTGTTTAATAGGTTTTTTGTTTGCCGGAAAAAGACTTTTTCGATTTATTAATGTGGATAAAAAAACGGCGTTTTTTTTAAGCCTTGTAATCTGGTTTTACTTTTTTCAAACGATGCCAAACCCTAGAGAAGGGCTGTTTTGGTTTAACGGAGCGTTTACATACGTTGGATTTCTTGCTATAACGATGATTAATTTAACTGTTTTGCTTGAACAATACAAAGGCAAATTAAAGATATCCACAATTGTTTTAACTTCGTTTGTGGCGTTGTTCATTTCGGGAGGAAGCGTTCCTGTAGCTTTTTTCAATATATTGTTTATGGGGTTAATTGTTGGGTATATACTGGTTTTTGATAAAGCTAAAGGTAAATGTATACCGCTGATTTTCCCAATAGTTGCCGCGGTTATCGGGTTTATTATTATGTATATTGCGCCTGGAAACGCAAATAGACAGGCTTTTTTTCTCGAACCTTCAATAACAAGAACTATAGTCGCAAGTGCAACAGGTTATTTTGCTTCGGCTTTCTCGTGGCTTAATGTTTCGTTTTTTTTGTTTCTCTTAATTCTTACACCATTTGCTTTAAGAATAACAAAAAACATGTCAGGGTTTAAGTTTTATAAACTGATAATGTTGTTTTTAGCACATTTTATGCTGGTGTGTGGAATGCTTGCAGGCCCCTATCACGGAATGGGATATTACGGTGACGGACGGGTAACAAACGTAATATACGCCGTGTTTATTTTGACGATTATTGTTGTTTATGGTTACGCGATTGGCTGGCTTCAACAGATTAAATTGTTAGAGATTAGTTTTGATAATGCGCCATCATATGTGAAGAAAATAGCGGTGATTTTTTGTTCGACCGTTGCGTTTTGTGGCATTTTGTTTTTCGGGTCTGATTACTTTGAATATTCAACAACGATAAGCGCTGTCGATGAGATTAGCAGAGGTGTACATATTGAATATAAACAAGAGATGGATCACAGAACAGCCGTGTTGAATGATGACACGGTTTTGAACCCTGTTTTTGACCCTATTGAAGAAACCTCCGCGTTTTTCGGCGGAGAGACGCTTGTTGCAAACAAATGGGATTGGCCCAACGGCGGGATAGCTATATATTACGGCAAAGAAAGCGTGGCGTTGAATGTTGTTGCACAAGAAAATTAAACCCAAGTTTTTTTGTTTAACCGGATAATCATATACCGCATCAACAGAAACAAAGATTGAATTTGAAAATATACTTCGTTTGAGAGGGAATAATGAACAACAAAGCCGAACTGAGTTTTTTTGAAAAAATGATAGAGAAAGTTAACATTAGGGCTTGTATTGTGGTATTTATTATTTTAACAATGATACCAATATTATATCTCTCTTTTTTCGCGTTTCCTGTTGCGGATGACTTTTCCAATACAATAGTGATTAATAAAGTAATTCAAACTGAAAATTTTAATATCATTCTACTGATTAAAACTATTATTGATCATGTTGTAGAAATATATCTTTCATGGCAAGGAACATATTCTTCTGTGTTTATAATGGCTCTTCAACCCGGGGTTTTTGGTGAACAATATTATTTCGCAACTGTCTGGGTCATGATGGGAGCAACGTTGTTTGGTTTTTTGTTTTCCGGCAAAAATCTTATGGATTCAATCGATGTGAACGGAAAGACAGGTTGTTTTATTGGACTGTTGGTTTGGTTTTATTTTATCCAAACTATGCCAAGTCCCAGAGAAGGCCTATTCTGGTTTAACGGAGCGGTGCATTATATGCCGTTTTCGGCGTTAGTTTTAATAGTTAATTCTATGCTGATAAAAGGCTATGTAAGAGGTTTTAAAAAATCACGGGTTGCTTTGATATCTGTGATGGGATTTATCTTGTCGGGAGGAAATCAACTGACATCCTTTTTAAGTATAATAATTTTGTCGATGCTTCTTAGTTTTATTCTGTTTTTTGATAAATTTAAGAAAAACTACAAACCGATTTTATTTCCGTACTTTTCATCTATAATTGGATTTATTATAATGGCGGTAGCACCGGGAAATGCAAACAGATATATCGCAAGTGCAGATAATCCGACTGTGCTTAAAACGATATTCGTAGCTGCATATAGTTATTTTGAGTTTGTGTTTGATTATTGGTTTGGGTTTACCCTTGTGCTTTTTTTAGCTCTTTTGACTCCTTTATTTATCAATATTACAAAAAAAGTAGCTAACTTTAGTTATAAAGGATTTATAATGCTGTTGATAGCACAGTATGTTTGCATATGTGCAATGCTTTGCACAATATATATAACTGGACGAGGATTTGATGTCGAGAGAGTTGAAAATGCAATTTACTTTGCCTATATAGTGGCTATGGTTGTTATGTATTATTATTTAATTGGCTTGCTGTTGCAAAAGAAGATATTTGTGTATGAAAACCTACCTAAATTCAACAATTTTCAGAAAAAACTCATAGGTGGAACCGCATCGCTTTTTATTCTTGTGTCAATATTCTTTCTCGGTTCAAAATATTTTTTGTACTCTACTTCTGGAACAGCTTTAATTGAGATTATGAACGGCACACATCAAACTTATAATAAACAAATTGAAGAACGAATGGAAATTTTCCATGACGAGAGCATTAAAGATGTTGTTTTTGAATCACATGTACCCTCAGTGTTTTTTGGAACAGAAGCACTGTCTGAGGATAGTGAACACTGGATAAATGCTGTGGTTGCAGAATACTACGGTAAAGATAGCATAACAGTAAAATTTAGTTTCAATAAATAAAATTAAGGTGTTGACATGAACGAAAAAAAAGTTGCAGCAAACTTCATAGAAAAAAATATAGAGAAAGTTGATATTAAGCTGTGTATAGCAGTTTTCATTATAATGATTACACTACCAATATTATATATTTCTTTTTTCTCGTTTCCCTCGGTTGATGATTATGACTATTCTATGAAAACACATTCAATTATAGAGTCTGGTTCTGTGGGAGCGGGTTCATTAATAACCGCAGCAAGTGAAACCGTGAACCATTTCTATAACAATTGGCAAGGTCATTACATAGCTTCTTTTTTAATGTCTTTTCAACCGGGTGTTTTTGGGGAACAATATTATTTTCTAACTACATGGCTACTAATAGCTATAACACTTGCAACATTTTTGTTTGCCGGTCATAAGCTTTTGAGAAAACTAAATGTAGATACAAAACTATCTTTGTTTTTAAGTATACTAATCTGGTTTTTCTATATACAAACGATACCCAATATAAATGAAGGTCTTTTTTGGTTTAATGGAGCATTTAACTATATTCCTTTTTTATGTCTGGCTATTGTATTGTTTTCGTTGCTTATAAATCAATACAATAATGGTTTTAGTATTTCTACGGTTGTCTTGTGCAGTGTGTTTGGGTTTGTTGTTTCCGGAGGAAATGCGATACCCGGTTTTTTTAATATACTTATAATTACATTGCTATTGTTATATACACTATGTTTTAATAAAAACAAATCCAACATAAAACTTATATTTTTTCCTTTGCTTGCTTCGATAATAGGCTTTGTTATAATGCTCCTCGCACCCGGAAACGCCATTAGGAGACAGGCGACAGAAGCTATGGGTGCTGTGTACCCAAATGTGCTTGAAACTATAATTGTTTCAGCAATCGCTTATTTTGATTTTGCGATTAATGACTGGTTTGGTGCTTCACAGCTTCTGTTTTTCATTTTCATTACGCCGTTTGCAGTTAACATAACAAAAAAACTTTCCGGTTTTAAATTTAGCACATTCGCGTTGTTGTTTCTTGTGCAATATGCGGTTGTGTGTGGAATGCTTTGTACAATCTATTTAGGTGTTGGCCACTTTGGCGCAGGGCGTGTAACAAACGTTATATATGCTGTTTTTCTTGTTTCAATTATAATTGTATATGGGTATCTTATAGGTTTACTACAGGAAAAAGAGATAATAAAGGTAAATTTCTCTGTTATACCTTTGTTTTATAAAAAATTGGTGAGCGGAGTGTGTAGTTTAGTGATTTTGATAGGAATTTTTCTGTTGGGATCTAACTACTATCAATACTCAACCTCGGGAATGGCCCTTGCTGAGATGCGCGGAAACACGCACAAAATATATCAGCAACAGATGGAACAAAGGCTTGAGCTTTTGAACGACGACGGTATAAAAGAAGTTGTTTTTGAACCACACATTAAATCGTTTTTATTTGGAGAGGAAAGCTTGTCCGAAAACAAGGGCGACTGGCCTAACACATCGGTTGCGGATTACTATGGTAAAGACAGTGTCTCTTTAAAAGTTGTGGAGTAATAATACTAGATGAAATATAAACAGCTGGACAATATAATAAGAACATTTTCAAGACCCGGATCTATTCCGGGTCTTGAAAGGGTTAGGAAACTTTGCGACTTGCTTTACAACCCCGAAAACAACTGCAAAACTATACATGTCGCCGGAACTAACGGCAAAGGTTCGGTTTGCGCGCATCTTGAAAGCGTCTACAAAAATGCTGGAGTAAAAACAGGGCTCTTCACCTCGCCACACCTTGTTAGAGTAAACGAGCGATTCAGAATAGACGGAAAAGAGATTGAAGACGGCGAACTATTTAGACTGGTTGAAACGATATCAAAAGTATCAAAACAAAATAACATAAAGCCGACCGAGTTTGAAATATTAACGGTGGCTGCTTTTTTGTGGTTTAGCGAAAACAACTGTGACATAGTCATTCTTGAAACCGGTCTTGGTGGGCGGTTTGACGCGACCAACGTCATAACCTCTCCGTTGTGTTCGGTAATAACCTCGATTTCGGTTGACCATACCGACTTTTTGGGCGACACGATACAAGAGATAGCTTTGGAGAAAGCAGGAATAATTAAAGATGGGTGTAGCGTGGTTGTCGGAGACATTTCAAAAGCACAGGATATAATTGTTTCATATGCAAAACAAAAAGGCGCAGCGCCGAAACTTTTGAAAAAAGATAGCATAAAACAACTTATGTACAACGACATGATACAAAGATTTGAGTATGATAAAAAAATATACGAGATAACTCTTTTGGGAGAACATCAAATTCAAAATGCCGCTATTGCTATCGAGACGGTAGAAACGATAAACAACAAAGATAAAGATCTTTTTGTGTCGCACGATAAGCTAAACCAGGGCTTAAAGCAAACGGTGTGGAACGCAAGATTTCAAATTTTTTTTAATAATTCAAAACCTATAATTGTTGACGGAGCACATAACGTTGCTGGCGCAAAAAGTTTGGCTCAAGCGATAAGACGACATTTTAACGGCACAGCGTTTACCGTTATAGCAGGAGTGCTAAGCGACAAACAATGGCGCGCGATGTTTGACATTTTATGTGAGATTTCAAACGATTTTGTATTGGTGACGCCCAACAACCCTCGTTCGTTGCCAAAAGAAGATATATATAATTACATTAAAAGCAACCAAAAAATAACTGCAATAGTCGAAAACTCGTTAAAAACCGCTGAAAGATTGGCGCTTTCGCATAAAACAAACGGCGTGATTATATGCGGTTCGCTGTATCTAGCGGGAGAGTATCTGGAAACGAAAAACTTGAAATAGATTGAAATACTTTAATTTTGCTTAAATTTAAGAGCAAACACGAGATATATGCGAATTTTGAAGAATTTTAACGCTTTAGCATAGTAGCATGATAAAAAGATAAAGTGTATAATATGACCATGATAAAAAGGAAGGGAAACTACAAAAAATGAAAAAAACTAATCTTATGAAAA
>CAYJJR010000044.1:0-18520 GCA_964370565.1 uncultured Oscillospiraceae bacterium
ACCCCGAACAAGTCGAACAGGACGGCGAAGGGCTTCACACGATGAGAACCGCCGCAAACAACATGGCATGGTTTTTGAAAGCGAAACAATGTGCGATTGAAAACGGCGTTCAACTCCCCGAGCGAGAGAAGAAGATATCAACGAATTTTATAAGATAGAGAATAGAATGATTGTTAACTCTAAATCTAATAACGTAGTAGGGGCGGATATCATCCGCCTGCGGTTGCTCGAGTTCCTAAAAAATCGCCGATTGTTTTTGTGATTGGCTCGGGAATTGGAAACTACAACTTCGTATATTTTTAGATTTAACAACGTGTTAGAAGTTAAGAACTATGGGTGATTGTTAAACAACAACCACTTAATTAAAAATTAAATATCATGGAGTAGAAATGAAACTAGGAATTGTAGGTTTGCCAAACGTCGGCAAAAGCACACTTTTTAACGCGATAACGGGAGCGGGCGCGCAAAGCGCAAACTATCCGTTTTGTACTATCGAACCAAACGTTGGGGTTGTTCCGGTTCCGGACAGTCGGCTTGATTGGCTAAACGAATTGTATAAAGCGAAGAAATATACACCTGCTGTAATAGAATTCGTAGACATAGCCGGGCTTGTTAAGGGCGCGGCAGGCGGAGAGGGGCTTGGGAACAAGTTTTTGTCACACATTCGCGAGGTCGACGCGGTTGTCCACGTTGTTCGCTGTTTTGAAAGCGGAGACATTGTCCATGTAGATGGTTCGGTTGACCCACTGCGCGACATCGAGGTTATAGACTATGAGCTTATTTTAAGCGATATCGAAATAGTTGAAAGACGACTTGAAAAAACCAAAAAGGTTTTAAAAGCAGACAAGAAAGCGGCTGTTGAAGTCGAGTTTCTTGAGAAGTTTATCGAATATCTTTCAAGCGGAAAAAATGCGCGAAACTTCGAGACGAAAGACGACGTCGAACAAGGAATTGTCGACGAGATGCCGCTTCTTTCAAACAAGCCGGTTATATTTGCCGCTAACCTTTCGGACGACGAGCTTTTTGACGGACCGGAAAAAAATCAAAACTATCAAAAGGTTTTGGCACATGCAAAAGAGGTTGGCGCCGGTGTCATACCTATTTGCGCAAGAGCAGAGGAAGAGATCTCGGAACTTGAAGGAGAAGAAAAACAAGAGTTTTTGAAAGAACTCGGCATCGAAGAAAGCGGGCTTTCGCGGCTTATAAAAGAGGGCTATTCGCTTTTAGGTTTAATCTCGTTTTTAACTGCGGGCGAACAAGAGGTTCGGGCGTGGACGATTACCCAAGGAACAAAAGCTCCGGGCGCGGCGGGAAAGATCCACACAGATTTTGAACGTGGATTCATACGCGCCGAGATAGTCGCTTATGACGATCTTTTTGAATGCAAAACGATGGTAGCGGCGAAAGAAAAAGGCCTTGTTCGAAGCGAGGGCAAAGAGTATGTTATGAAAGACGGAGACGTAACTCTTTTTAGATTTAACGTTTAAACGAAAAAATCAACGCCATTGTCCACAGCCAAATGTCCACAGCCAAATCAAAAAAACAGTTGACAAAATTTTTAATTTGAAATATAATTACTTAAAATTGTTTTTTGGGAGAGAATATGCTTTTTAATTTTTCGGCAATAGTTATAGCTATTATAAGCATTATAAACATTATCATTATTATTGATAGTGTTTGTTTGCGCGTTGCCGAAAAAAAGGTGTAGAAAAACTTTTTGAAAAAGAGTTCGACCTTGCGGTATACGCCGCAAGGTCTTTGTTTTTTTCAATCAAAACTAAATTCAAATAAACCGATAAAAGGAAAGGGTTGAAGATTATGGAAATGTCAAACAGTACACTTGAAAGGCTAAGGGGACTACGTGAAGAATTTAACATCACGACCGCCGCAATGGCCGAGGCGTGTGACGTAAGCGAAGCGGAATATCTAGCTTATGAAACGGGAGAAAAGGAGTTTTCCGTCACGTTTTTGTTTAAATGCGCAAACCACCTCGGAGTAGATGTGTTTTCGATAGTTTCGGGGGACGAGCCTCATCTTTCGGCATTAACCGTGACCAAAAGCGGCGAGGGTATGCCGATTAAACGCCGAGAGGGAATGGACTACAGCCACATAGCATATCTGTTTAAAGACAGGCTAGCGGAACCGGTTGTCGTGACCACAAAATATTCCAAGACGCTTGAAAACTCCGAAATTCTCATGTCGCGTCATGGTGGGCAAGAACTCGACTATGTGCTTTCGGGGAAACTGCGTTTTAAGCTCGAGGACACTATAACGGAACTAGGACCCGGGGACAGCGTTTTTTATGACGCAAACAAACGACACGGAATGGTTGCGATAGGCGGCGAGGACTGCAAGTTTCTTGCGGTGCTCATGAACGGAGATCCAAAACAAAAAGGCGAAAACCTTGAGCCCGAGTTTGAAGACACCGAACTCTCGCCCGAGCGTAAAGATGACACAAGGGTTTATAAAAAATACATCACCGAAAATGTAAACGAAAAAGGAAAATTCAAAGGTGCGACGTTTAACATCCCCGAAAACTTCAATTTCGGGTACGATTGTATACGTGAAGTTGCAAAAAAATCCCCCGACAAACGCGCGATGCTTTGGGTTTCGGCAGATGGCGAACAAAAAACTTTTTCGTTTTCTGACATCGAAAGATATTCAAACAAAGCCGCAAACCTTTTCTTGAGCCTTGGAATTAAAAAAGGCGACAAGGTTATGCTTGTGCTTCGTCGACATTATCAATATTGGTTCGCAATCTTGGGGCTACACAAGATAGGCGCGATAGCAATTCCGGCGACCGATCTTTTGACACAAAAAGAGTTTGAATATCGTTTTAATACAGCGCTTGTAGACGCCGTTATCTGCACAGGTTTTGGCGCGGCTTGGGGTGAAATTGATAAATGCGAGGCGGATTATAAAGATCTTCGCGTTAAGATGATGGTTAACACAAAGACGTTGCCAAAAGGTTGGGTCGATTTCGACGAACAACTCGAAAAACAAAGCGAAAGCTTGGAACGCATTGAAACGCACAGAGACGATTTTATGCTCATGTATTTCACGTCTGGAACGACGGGATACCCGAAGATTGTAACGCATACGTTTGCATACCCTATGGGACACGTTGTGACCGCAAAGTGGTGGCACATGGTTGAGGAAGACGGCCTTCACTTCACCGTGTCCGACACAAGTTGGGCGAAAGCCGCTTGGGGCAAGCTATACGGACAATGGTTGCTTGAAGCCGGAATATTTGTGTGTGACTTCGAGCGTTTTAGCCCGGTCATGTTGTTGCCTATGTTTAAAAAGTACGGCATAACGACGTTTTGTGCCCCCCCGACAGTGTTTAGATTTTTCATAAAAGAAAATCTTGCAAACTATGATTTCAGCACAGTTAAACACACGACGATAGCGGGCGAAGCGCTTAACCCCGAGGTCTATTCCCAGTTCCTTGGAATGACAGGGCTTAAACTTATGGAGGGTTTTGGGCAAACCGAAACCACACTTTTAACAGCAAATCTCTATGGAACCAATCCAAAACCCGGTTCAATGGGCAAACCAAACCCGTGTTTTGACGTGAGACTTGTTGATGTAGAAGGAAACGATGTTGCCCCCGGCGAGACGGGAGAGGTTGTTGTCAGAACCTCAGAAGCCGTTCCAACGGGACTTTTCAGCGGATACTATCGCAACGAGCAAAGGACAAAAGAAGCTTGGCATGACGGATTGTACCACACAGGTGACATGGCTTGGAAAGACGAAGACGGTTTCTTCTGGTTTGTCGGACGCGGAGACGATCTTATTAAATCAAGCGGCTACCGCATAGGACCGTTTGAAGTCGAGAGCGTTTTAATGGAGATGCCCGAGGTTCTCGAATGTGCGGTTACAGGCGTTCCCGACCTTGAGGGTTCAAGGGGACAACTTGTTAAAGCGACGATTGTTTTGGCTAATGGATACACCGCTTCAGAGGAACTTAAAAAAGATATCCAAACATATGTCAAGGAACACACAGCGCCGTATAAATATCCGAGAATAATAGAGTTTGTCGAAAGTCTTCCAAAGACAGTAAGCGGAAAGATTAAACGCGTAGATATAAGGGCGAAAGACGACAAAGCAAACTAATATAACGACAAAAAAAGGTGACGGAGCCGGTTACTATGTAGCCGGCTCCGTCACATCAGTGTGTTAAAAAACCTCTATTGCAAAATTGTGTTTCGTCCAAAAAACGGTTGTATACCGTTTGCACAAACATAATTAGTAGGGAGCGACGCCCTCGTCGCTCCGTCCTCGTCGCCAAACCAAACAACAACAGCCAAATGCTTGGTGATGCCGCTGTAATTGCGGGAAACTTGCGGGAAACTTGCGGAGCGACGAGGGCGTCGCTCCCTACCGCTTTACCGCGATTTTGTGCAACATTTTAGAGGGTGCACCTTTTTTGACACACTAAAAAATATTGCAATGATGTTTTTTCTGTTAACACTATTATCTTTTAAATTTTCTCTTTATCTTATGTACTATCTGTTTTGGAATTTCCGAAAACGGAAGTTCTTCAAAGTTCCCTATATTGGATTTTTCAAGAAGTTTTGTGTAGTGTGCTGTTAACGCTTTTCGGTCGCTCATAGCGTATTCCAAAGCGCCTTTTAGCTCGGCATAAACAACGCTGTCAACCGAGTTTTTGCAAACTTTTTCAAAATCCATTAAAGCCGATTGATAGATTAAATGTTCTCTACCCTCGTGTTTTATTCCCCATTTTTCCTCAAATCTTTCAAGGTTAAGTAAGAGTATATCATTTTTTTCTAAAACTTTTCCGAAGGAACTTTCGCCAAAATGGTGTATATAACAATCTCGCGCGACAACGCTTTTGATACCGGCGTTGTTAAGTCTTATCGAAAAGTCGTCGTCCTCAAAATATCCCGGGAAAAATCTCTCGTCCAAAAGACCTATCTTTTCAAAAACCTCGCGTTCGATTAACATCGCAAACAACGACATGTGTTGAGTCGTCGCCGAAAAATCCTTGAAAAGGTTGTGCCGTCGTTTTGCTATGTCAAAAACAATCTCGATAGCCTGTTCGTCTTTTTTAACTTCAACGTCACAAAACACCGTTTGAAATCCTCCGCCGGCGTTCGAGACGGGGACGGCGACAGGTTTTTGGTGTTTCATAAGGTTTTCAAGCCAACAGTTCGACACGACGGTGTCAGCGTTAAGAAGCATTAGATGGGAAACATCTTGTTGTTCAAGCAATGCTTTAATCCCGACGTTGTTTCCGCCCACAAAACCAAGGTTTTCTTGAAGTTCGATAAAGATATCGTCGTGGTCTTTTCTTTGTGCACAAAAGTTGTCAAAAAAAAGTTTAGCTTGTGTTTTGGAATTTTCGCTTGAGCCGTTTTCAACCACGACAACGCGGTTTAAAATGTCTGTTTTAGCCCTTAAAATCGATTGTAAACATATATTAAGTTCATGTTCGCAATTATAGTTTAATATTAAAATACCGACAGTTTTGTTCATTTTAGTCCTTGTCCTTTGTTAAAAAAATTATTCGGCTTGGCCTAAGGAACTGTCTTTAGTTAAGTCGTCGGTTTGGTCGGCGTCGTTTTGGATATCAGAAGCGGTTGGCGTTGTGGTTTGCTGTGAATAAACGGACGACGCGTCGCCTTCGATTGTTCTTGTTTCCGATTGGTTTCGCAACATGTCGTCTCTCAAAATGTCTTTATAGAACACGGCAAGCGACGCTTCTTGGTAGGGTATAAGCCAAAGTAGGCCAATGCCTAAAGTGAGCACACAAAGAAGTGCCCAACCTATGAAGCTAAAGCCTAAACAAAACAGTCTCCAACAATTGCCTTTCATAAGCCTGTTTGAAAGTTTGATACAGTCAAAAAACGCAAGGTTGTTGTTTGAAGCCAAAAGATATGTAGACAAAATCATGCGATACGCCGCTATGATAGACGGGATTAAAAGCACTAAAACAATAAGCATGATAGCCCATAGACTAGACCCATTGGAAATGCCGGTGAACGCCCATATCACAATAGTGACTATAAGAATTATTACCGGAATTAAAACAAATGCAAGTTGTATGAGAGAACTTATTAAATTAAGTAAAAAAGCCTTACCGAACAACGAAAATCCCGAAAAAATATCTTTGAATTTGACGGGTTTTCCCTCAGCCAAGTTCAGGTTAAACCGAGCATATCCCAGTTTCATAGGCCCCGAGATGACAAATAGAGCGAGGGAATACAGTGCTAAAAAAATAAAAACAATTGCGATAAACCCTAAAATCAATTCATATGCACCGGCACCAAACGTTTCGTTAAAAGTGGGCGAATTTGTAGCATAGTTAGAAATGTTTTCGGAATATTGGCTTCCGGCATTTGACGAATATCCCCCCGAGAAGATTCCTCCGCCAAGCAAAGTGGCAACAAAACCCGCTCCGACAGCAACTCCCCATTTTCCACTAAGGTTTTCTCTGGCTTGCGCTCTACATTCACTTGCAATTAACATAAATAGTCCTCTTTTCAAAAATTAGATTATAATTAAACATTTTATCATAAAAAGCTTAATTTGAACATACAAAAGTAAAAATTAGGAATTATGATAGACAACGAGCGACAAAAATATTTTTTTGTTGCTCTTAATGATGTTTTATTATACAATAATAAAGAACGGATAAATAAATTTTATTTATTAAATAAGGAGCAAACCATTTGGATATACTTATATCTTCTTTTAATGTAGTCGTGCCTTTCGTGGTGCTTTTGCTATTGGGATATATCGCTAAAAAGAAAAGCATAGTTACAACCGAGAGTGTATCCGGTATGAATTCGCTTATCTACAATATTCTTCTGCCCGCCATGTTGATTTCAAATATACTAGACGGAGACAGCGAAACAGAAGGTTTTGTGGTTCTTGTTGTGTATATGGGAATTTGGCTTGTTGCGATTGCGCTTGTCGGGCTTTTTATCGTTCCGAAGTTTGTAAGCAAACAACAATCGTCTGCATTTGCCGCGGGGATTTTGCGCGGAAACTTTGCAATATATGGGCTTCCCCTCGCACAGGGGATTCTAGACGAACAACTTCTTCCCGACCTTGTTACTCTTCTTATTCCTGGGATATTAATCTCGAATATTTTGGCGCTTGTTATTTGTGAACTCATGGGCGAAAAGGGACGAGGCGAAAAGTTTTCACTTGTTGTGTTTTTGAAAAAGATTTTTTTCACTCCGATAGTAAGTTCGGTAATTATCGGAATGGTTGTAAAGACTATAGGGCTAGATCTGCCCGAAGCTTTCGAGACGTCGTTATCTTTGATTGGCGGAGCGACAACACCGATAGCGTTTTTGTGTATCGGGGCTATGTTTAAGTTTGACTCTGTTAAGAACAATATAAAACTAATCTCGGTTGCAACATTGTTTAAACTGGTTGTTATTCCAACCCTTGTTTTAATACCGGCTGTTTTGTATTTTAACTTTGACAGCATACAAACGGTTGTGCTTTTGTGTATCTTTGCAACGCCAACCGCAGCTACCGCCTCCGCTATGGTTAAAGAGCTTAGGGGTGACTCAAAACTTATCGGAGAGATAACGATGTTCGGAACGATTTTTTCGGTTCTTTCGCTTTTTGTTATCGTAACGATATTAAGATTTATCGGAGTATTAAGTTATTAATGAAGATTTTAACAATTGGTCCCGGAAGATGGGGTACGTTTATAGCGAGCTATCTTTGTTCTATAGGAAACGAGGTTTCTCTTTATGGGCGAGAAGGTTCAAAGAATTTCTCGATACTTTTAAACACAAGACAAAACAACTATCAAACAATAGATAAAAATCTTTTGCTAACCGGAGACATAAACGCCGCTAGCGACGCCGAAGTTATCGTAATTTCAATTAACTCCCAAGGTCTTCGGGGGCTCATGCAAAGCCTTGAACCGTTAAAGCTTAAAAACAAGATGTTTGTGCTTTGCATGAAAGGCATAGAGATTGAAACAGGCAAACGCCTTTCCGAGATAGTTTCGGAAAACGTGGATGAAAGTTGTTCGGTGGCGGTTTGGTTGGGGCCCGGACATGTCGAAGATTTTTGCAAAGGTCTACCAAACTGCATGGTCATAGACAGCGACAACCAAGCAACAAAAAGTATATTAGTTGAAAATTTTTCAAGCGATCTTATAAGATTTTATTACGGCACAGATCTCATAGGAAACGAAGTTGGAGCCGCCGCAAAAAACGTTATCGGAATAGCCGCCGGAATGTTGGACGGTTTTTCGCTAACGGCGCTTAAAGGTGCGCTTATGTCTCGCGGCGCGCGGGAGATAGCGCGGCTTATAAAGCTTATGGGCGGCAACGAACTTTCGGCGTATGGGCTTTGTCATCTGGGAGACTACGAGGCGACGGTGTTTTCAAAACACAGCCACAACAGAATGTTTGGCGAGGCGTTTATTAAAAAAGAAAACTACAGTTCACTTGCGGAGGGTTTTTATACAGTAAAAGCTTTGAAAAATCTTGAAAGTCAATATGGCGCGGAGCTTCCGATAACCGACGCTGTTTATAGAATTATCCATGAAAAACAAGATGGAGAAACGGTCTTTAATAACCTTTTTTCAAGAAGTTTGAAAAAAGAATTTTAATACAGTATTAAAACAAGGAGAAACTTATGGATTTCTTTTCAATCGTTAATCTTTTGGGCGGGCTTGCAATTTTTTTGTATGGCTTGAATATGTTGGGCGGCGGACTTGAAAGGGTTTCGGGCGGACGGCTTGAAAAAACCCTTGAAAGCTTAACCAACACCGTTATAAAATCGGTTTTGCTCGGTATGTTTGTAACCGCCGCAATTCAAAGCTCGTCCGCGACCACCGTAATAGTCGTAGGTCTTGTTAACGCAAAGATACTTAAACTTAGAAACGCAATTGGGGTTATCATGGGCGCAAACATCGGTACAACGATAACCGCCCACATTCTAAGATTAAGCGACATATCGTCGGACAACTTCTTTATGAAGATGTTAAAACCCGATACGCTAGCGCCCGTCGCTTGTATTATCGGTATTGCGTTTATAATGATAAGTTCACGAAGCAAATACAAAGATATCGGAACAACGCTTGTCGGTTTTGGGATTTTGTTTACGGGACTTTTTGCAATGGAAGCGACGGTTGAACCTCTCGCGGAACACCCGGCGTTTGCCGAAGCGTTTTTGACGTTCTCGCAATATCCTGTTCTTGGGGTACTTGTGGGTGCGGTTGTGACCGCGATAATCCAAAGCTCCTCCGCTTCTGTCGGTATACTCCAAGCGTTGTCGTCTACGGGAGTTATCTCGTTCTCGATGGCGTTCCCTATAATCATGGGTCAAAACATCGGAACAACAATAACGCCGGTTTTGGCATCGATTGGCGCGTCGAAAAACGCAAAACGTGCCGCGTTTGTCCACGTTACGTTTAACATTCTCGGAACGGTTATATTTATGTTAGCGTTTTACGCGATTAACGCAATCTTCCCGTTTTCGTTCTTCAACGACATAGCGGACAGGGGAATGATAGCTAATTTCCACACCGTGTTTAACGTGACGGTAACGCTTTTGTTTATTCCGTTTGTAAGCTTGCTCGAAAAACTTGCATACAAGTTTGTTAGAGACACCGAAGATGATTCCGAAAACGACATTACAACAACGCTTGACGAGATATTGTTTAAATCTCCCGGCCTTGCGCTGGACCACACAAAAGATGCCGTGCTTGAGATGGCTGTGTTGTCGAAATATAACTTTGAAAAATCAATAACGTTGTTCACAGAATACAACCCAAAACTTGTAGAACGACTTAAAGAAAACGAAGATACCGTCGACAAGTTCCAAAGTCGCGTTGAAAACTACCTTTTGAAACTTTCGGAAAAGGAACTGACCGACATCGAAAGCCACAAGCTTTCTAAGCTTCTACACATAAGCGGCGAGTTTGAAAGAATTGCCGACCACGCATACAACATAATTGAATCTGCGGTTAAGTTAAACGACAACAAGGTTTCGTTCTCTAAAAAAGCGGTTCAAGAACTTGAACTTTTTGCGGAAGCATGTCTTGAAGGGGTTAATCTTTCGATTAAATCGTTTGCGGAAAACGACGAAAAATCGGCAAAAAACATAATGCCACTTGAAGGGGTTATCGACACTATCGAAGAAACACTTCGTGTTAAACATATGGACAGGTTGAGAAAAGGTAAATGTACAATTGATGCGGCGTTCCCGTTTATCGAACTGCTTAGAAACTTTGAGAGAATAGGCGACCTTTGCAGCAACATAGCCGAGTCGGTTTTAAGCTATGAAAGTTTAAGCCGCGAGGTTGACAGACACGAATACAAAAAAGCTATTATTACAACAGAAGACTATAAAGATAAATATGTCGTTTACACGACTAACTACATAAGTCGACTTGAGAAAATATAGGTTTAATTCGTAATGCGTAATTCGTAATGCGTAATTAAGGTTCGTCGGAACGACGAATTGGCGCCAATTACGGCGGATTTGAACCGTTAAAAGAAAACAAAGAGATGTTGAATAAATTTGGGCGATAATGGGTTTATGGCTATATTGACCCATTATCGTCACTTTGAAACCAAAGGATAAACAGAAAAATGACAAAACTTGTCAAATTTATCTTGAATAGTCTTACAGCGTTTTTGAAAAGCATATTAAATTTTCTGTTTCCATTTAGCGATCTGCTTTTGACGGAAGAAAAGATGCCCGAAAACCCCGAAGAGGGAGAACTTGCGGTGCTGGCCGCTGCTGAAAAAGACACAAGCATGGCAGACAACCCCGAGATAGGGTGGTTGACGCTTGTTGTCGAAGCGTTCATTATCTTTTTGATAGTTGTTGCAACGTCGCAAATGGAGCCGGAGGGACTTGCGTTAACGCGTTTTTTATACATCTCACCTTCTTTTATATTTATAGTGTCTCCGTTTGTTTTGATGTTTTCCAAAAGTAAAAAAGACAGGGCTTTGTTTGACCTCACGTGTATGTTTGGCTTCGCATATTTGTTTTTTTGCATGATGCTTTTGTCTCTTGATATGCCTACCGATGCACAAACCTCTATACTTGATTTTGTCAAATACATGTTTTGGTCGTTTCTAATAGTCGTTTTGGGACATAAGATTTTTTTTATTATGGGTGTCAAACAAAAGACGTCGCCCAAAAAACCAAAACCAAAATCAAAGCAAAAAATTAAGAAAAAGAAAAAAACAAATAAATTTGTAAATACAGGAGCTTTCACAACTATACTTATTGTTGTCACAAGAGTTGTTGCATTAAGTCTTTCAGACAATCAATTTGCTTGGTTTTTTGGTGTTGCTTATGCCGCGTTTCTTTTTTTAAGCTCTACGACAATATTGAAATTTCAGATAGTCTGTCGAGAGCACGAGCTTAATTTGATTGCAAAAAAGGAAGAGCAAACCCAAACGGATTGATGATAAATTTATTAAATTTTGCAGTAGCAAACAAAGATGTTTATAAATAATTGTCGCGAAGCGACACCTTAACTATTAACTATTAACTATTAACTATTAACTATTAACTATTAACTATTAACTATCAACTATCAACTATCAACTATCAACTATCAACTATCAACTATCAACTATCAACTATAAAAAAGGGGCATTATTAAATTGGAAAAATTCATACCATTGTCCGTTCCAAACTTAAAAGGAAACGAACTAAGATATATCACACATGCGGTAGAAACCGAATGGGTTTCGATGTCGGGTCCCGACATACCAAAATTTGAACAAGCGTTGGCGGACTACTTTAAAGCGCCGTCTGCGGTGGCTTGCCAAAGCGGTTCGGCGGCCCTTCACCTTGCGCTTATCGAAGCCGGAATCGGAGCGGGCGAGGGGGTTCTTACAGCCGACCTCACGTTTATAGCGTCGGTAAACCCGATAATATACGCGGGAGCAAAACCGTTTTTCATTGGTTGCGACGACAGTCTTTGTATCGACCCGTCGGCGGTACAGGAATTTTGCGAAAACGAATGTGAATTTAAAGATGGCAAATTGTATGAAAAACAAAGCGGCGTCAAGATAACCGCCGTAATGCCGGTTCACATCTTCGGAAATTTGGCCGATATGGAAAAGATAAACGACATAGCAAAGAGATTTAATCTTATTGTTATTGAAGACGCTTGCGAGGCGGTGGGCTCTTTTTGGACAAGCGGAAGATATGCCGGAAAACACGCCGGAACGGTTGGGGATTTTGGCGCGGTTTCGTTTAACGGAAACAAGATTATAACGACGGGCGGCGGCGGAGCGGTTGTCGCAAAAGACCAAAAAAAACTTGAACATATACGTTATCTTTCGCAACAAGCAAAAGACGACGCGTTAAGATTTGTCCACAACGAGGTGGGATATAACTATCGAATGAACAATATCCAGGCAGCTTTGGGGGTAGCCCAACTTGAACAGCTTCCAAAATTTATCGAGACCAAAAAACAAAACTATCTGCGATATATAAAAAACGGCGTTGAGTTGTTGCCGTTTTCCGACGGTGTCGAGCCTAATTATTGGTTTTTTTCGTACAACGCACATGGTAAACGCGATGAGTTGCTTGAAAAACTCAGGGAAAGAAAGATAGACTGTAGGCCGATTTGGGTTTTAATGCATAAACTCGAACCTTTTAAAGAATATAGATATTATAAAACCGAAAAAGCGGAATACTATCAAGACAACATTCTCAACATTCCGTGTAGTTCTAACCTTTCGGCGGACGACGTCGATTTTGTTTCACAAAATATAAACGAGATTATGGGAGAAAGATAGCTTGAATTTTTCCGATTACATTATAACCAAACAAAAAACCGTTTCCGAAGCCCTTAAGATTTTACAGGAAAACGAATATAAACTGTTGTTTTTGGAACATGAAAACAAACTTGAAGGGGTTGTGACCGACGGAGACATCAGAAGATTTTTGCTGTCGGGCGGCAACATCTCGGAAAACGTTCAAAACGCAATCAAGACCGAACCTGTTATATCAAAAGGTTACCACGAAGGCGAAGCGCGAAGCATGATAGCAAAGCACCAGCTAATCTGTGTGCCTATGGTTAAAGAGGACAACGAGATACACGCGCTTGTGTTTCGTGACTTTACGTTACACAAAAACACGACAAAGATTGATGTTCCGGTTATAATAATGGCGGGGGGATTTGGAACGCGTTTAAAACCGTATACAAATATTCTTCCAAAGCCGTTAATACCGGTAGGCCAAAAGACTATAACGGAACAGATAATAGATAGATTTTATAAATTTGGTTGTAAAAACTTTTCGTTTGTAGTAAACTACAAAAAAAATCTTATTAAAAGTTATTTCGCCGAGATAGCGTCCGACTATTCTGTTGAATTTGTCGACGAGGACAAACCGCTCGGAACGGGCGGAGGGCTTAGCTTTTACAAGGGCGAAATAGCCGACTGTGCTTTTGTAACAAACTGTGATTCGGTCATAGAAGCGGATTACTTTGACATATACGAAACGCATAAACGCGACAAAAACACCGTCACAATGGTTTGTGCGCAAAAAATCGAGACGATACCGTACGGAGTCGTTGAAACGGACCAAAGCGGAGCGTTAGCCGAAATTAGGGAAAAACCAAAGTCGTGTTTTCTCATGAACACGGGGTTTTATATAATATCGAAAGAGTTTCTCGACTATGTAAACGACGACGAGTTCCAACCGATTACCGATATTATAATGCGGTGTAAACAGGGCGGCCACCGTATTGGCGTGTATAAAATCGATGGCGAATGTTTTGTTGACATCGGTCAACTCGACGACCTCGAAAAGGTCGAACAATTGTTGAAGTAGCAGTGGTTATGATTTTCAACTTGAACGGAGGGAAAAGTGGGCGAAAGCAACAAAGATAAAATGATATTTGAAATTCCTGTTATAATTCCGTCGCTTGAACCGGATGAAAAATTTATAAACGCGGTAAAGGGATTTAAACAAGCCGGATTTCACAATCTCGTTGTGGTAAACGACGGGAGCGACGCGAAATATGACGTGTTTTTTGATAAAGCAAGGGACGAATATGAGTGTGATGTTTTAAAACATTCGGTAAACCTTGGAAAAGGCAGGGCGCTAAAAACGGCGTTTAACTTTGTTTTGGATAGGTATCCAAATGCACCGGGCGTTGCGACGGTTGACAGCGACGGACAGCACAGCGTAGCGGACACGACAAACTGTATCGAGGCGCTTTTAAGCAACCCTGAAAAAATCGTTCTCGGTTGCAGAAATTTCACTGGACAAAACGTTCCGTTAAAAAGTTCGTTCGGAAACAAGTTAACAAGATTTGTAATGGGGCTTTTGACAGGAATTAAGATAAGCGACACACAAACAGGACTTAGGGTGTTGCCAAAAGAGTTTTTGAAACATGCCGTTTCGATAAAGGGCGAAAGATTTGAATACGAAACAAACATGCTTATCGACAGCAAAAAGTTTGGTTTTGAACTTTTTGAACAACCTATCGAAACTATCTATCTTGAGGGAAACAAAAGTTCCCACTTTAATCCGCTTACCGACAGCTTTAAGATATATGTAAGTTTTGCGAAATACTTGATATCGAGCGGTTTTTGTACGATAGTAGATTTCGGGTTGTTTAATGTCGTTTCAAACGCGATAAAACTAGCCAATCCGTTTTCCTATACCTACATTTTAACTGCTACCGTAGTCGCAAGGGTTGTAAGTTCAATTTTGAACTTTATAATAAATAAAAAACTTGTGTTTAAAGCCGATGTAGGGTTCTATAGCTCTGCCGTTAAATATTTCGGACTGGTTATTGTGCGAATGCTTTTGTCCGCGGGTCTTGTTTCGCTGGTGCAGTTTAACATCGGAGGCATCGAGATTGTCAACAAGATAATTGTGGAAAGTGTCTTGATGATCTCGACATACTATATTCAACAAAAATACATCTTTAATAAATAAAAAAAATTTAATGCCGCAGTGTAAACAGACGGAGCAAAAGCAAAATTAATAAGGACGGAATTTAAAACGATGTCATTTCTAGCAAACTTTGAACAAAAAATTATAAAAAACAAACCGAAAGCTTTGGTTTCGGTTTGTTTTGGAGTTTTTTTCACAGCTTTTTATATTTGGTTTCGCAGTTTTTCTTTTATGCCGCAACAGATGTTGTCGGCTTTTTTTGTAGGGTTTATGGGTCTTTGGCTTTGTTTTGAACAAAGTTCAAAAGTTCAAAAGATAAACGCTGTTTTGTTTTCCGTGCTTATCTCGTTTTTTCTTGTAGCGCGATACACAATCGTAACCGAAAGCGGTGAACCGCTTCCGTGGGGTGTACGCCAACTTCTTTATTTTGCGGTGCTTTTGTTTTTTCTTTCATTTATAACAAACGGTGCATTTAATCTTGTTAAAAAGATAGATATATTCGACAAATCGGGCGAAACTATAACAAAAAAAAGTTTTTACATATACTTTGCGATATTAACGGTTTTTTGGTTGCCGTATTTTATATCGTATGGTCCTGTTAAAGTTTCGGCGGACAGCGCCTCGGTTATCGACCAAGCGCTTGACGGAATTTTAAACGACGGTTTCCCAATCATGTATACGTTGCTTTTACGGTTGTTTTTAAACTTCGGGTTGTTTTTGGGAAATATTCAGATAGGCGCGGCAGTTTTCGGTTTTTTGTCGATGATGTTTTTGGCGGCGGTGTTCGCGTACTCGGTCTATTGGATGCGAAAAAAAGGCGCGTCGATTATCTTTGTCACAGTAGCGTTAATATATTTCGCAAGTTCTCCCGTTTGGCCGATAAATGGGTTCACAATCTGGAAAGACACCCCGTTTAACGCAACTCTGCTGCTTTACATGCTTTATTGTTTTGACATAATTGAGTCTAAAGGCGAACTTCTTAACACAAAAAAAGGTATGATAAACTTTGTTATAATCTCGGTTGCCCTTTGCTTTTTGCGCGGCAACGGCTGGCCCATCGTCCTTTTGGTGTGTGCCGTTTTGACGTTGATTTATCGGGCGAATTTCAAAAGGTTGGTACCGGTATTTGCGGTTATACTTATTGGTGTAAAGATTATAACGGGTCCCGTTTACGGAATGTTTGGCATATATAGTTTGGGCGCGGTCGAGTCTATGGCGGTTCCTATCCAACAAATAGCGTACTCGGTCAAAAACGGCGCGGTGTTAACAGAAGAACAAGACGCGTTTCTTTCGCAGATAATCGAACCCGAAAAGATGGCCGAGCTTTACCGAAACACAACGGTCAACGACATCAAGTTTAACGCAGATTTTAACACAGAGTTTTTCAACCAAAATACGTCGGAATTTATGAAAGTTTGGCTTGAGCTTTTGCCGCAAAACGTCGAGAGCTATCTAAACGCTTGGCTTTTAGAAACGAGAGGGTTTTGGCAAGTAGCGTTCCCCGAAACGGCGTTCACGGCGTACGACGTGTTTAACCCACACAGGGGAATAACAAGCAAAAGCGACATAGTCGAAAATCTAACCGGGATTAATTTTAACGCGATTATAGAGATGAATAACAAATATATAACGCTTGCAACTGCTCAATTTTTCATTATATTTTGTGCTTTGTTTTTGATTTCAAACAAAAAAGCGGCGTTTGCTTTGCCGCTTTTGATCTCGATAGTTATTTGGTTGGGGCTTATGATTGGCGCGCCGGTATACCGCGATTTTAGATATCTTATGATAGCTCCTATGGCTATATTTGTGACGACATTTATAACGCTAAAAGCGTTTAGGCTAAAAGCGTTTAGGCTAAAAGCGTATTCAGAAAAAATCGACGAAACATAAAAATTAAGTCAAGGTTTCAAACATTGTTATTTTACGCTTAGGCGTATTTGATAAAATAAATACAAAAAGTTTAATCAAAAGGAGAAAAAACATGCAGGTAAACAACGCATTCATTTTTGAACATCCGCTTATGCAACATAAGATCTCGAGGCTTCGAGACAAAAACACCGACACAAAAAATTTCCGTGAGCTTATAGACGAGATATCTATGCTTATGTGTTACGAGGTCACAAAAGATCTTCCGCTGGTCGAAAAGGAGATAGAAACGCCTATTGCAAAGATGAAAACAAACGTCCTTTCCGACAGACCGGTTTCGCTTGTGCCGATACTCCGCGCAGGACTTGGAATGGTTGCAGGTATGCAAAAACTTCTTCCAAATTCGCGCGTCGGATTCCTTGGAATGTACCGCGATCACGACACACATATGCCGGTTGAATATTATTCTAAAATGCCGGAAGATATAAAGGACAGCACAGTCATAGTTCTTGACCCAATGTTCGCAACGGGTGGTTCGGCAATTGCGGCGATCGACTACCTTAAAGGTTTGGGTTGTAAAGATCTTCGTCTTGTATGTGTTGTTGCGGCTCGTTATGCGCTTGATAAAATGTATGAAAAACATCCTGATGTTCAGATTTTTTGCGCTGCAATGGACGAAGTGCTTAACGAAAACTGTTACATAGTTCCGGGTCTTGGCGACGCAGGCGACAGGATATTTGGAACGAAATAGTAAAAGGAAATCACATGAAAAAAAAGGTTGAGCAAAACAATTTAATTATATTTTGTTTTTTGTCTATAGTATATCTATTGGCGGTTTATATCCTGTCGTTTAACCAAGCCTCGATGTATAAAGGAGAGTTTGTATCCGATTTTCAAGCATACTATCAAACGGTTCAAGGAGTCGAGAGCTATCAATATCCATATCCGATATTTTTCTTGACGATAAAAGCGTTTTCGATTTTTTGCGATACATATATGGCGGCGTCTTCCGCGGTTGTTTTGTTTTGCGGAATTAATGTTTTGGTCATGTATTATTATATGAAACGCTTTATTGAAAGCGGATTGTTTGGGTTTTCAAAAGAGGTTGTTGCAACGTTTGCGACGTTTGCGCTACTTTTTGTTGGGTGTATACCGCTTTCGACCAACGGCTTTTTGTTTGTCGGGATCTATTCGCCAAACTCTTGGCACAACCAGACTTATTTTGCGGCAAGGCCGTTTGTGGTGCTTTCGTTTTTCACGTCATATTATCTCGTGAAAAATCTTTTTGAAAACAAAAAAACATTAAAACTCGATTGGGTTTTGGCGTCGGGGGCGTCGCTTTTAAGCGTTATGACAAAGCCGTCGTTTGCGTTTGTTTTGCTTCCGGTTGTGGCGGCTTTGCTTTTAGTCAAAGCAATTAAAACAAAGTTTAGAAGTTTTAAAGATTGTTTTGTTATCGGGCTTGCGTACATTCCAACGATTGGCGCGCTTTTGTATCAATACTTTGATGTGTTCGAGTCGGAACAAAGCATGGGCGGAATTGGCGTGGCGTTTGGAAAGGCGTGGTATATCCACAACAGCAGTATACTGCTAGCGTTGGTTGGCGGGCTTCTGTTTCCGATTATTGTTCTTATTTTTAACGCTGGCAAACTCAAAAGTTTTAATGCTTTTTCGTTTGCTTGGGGTTGTGTTGCGGTTTCGTTAATTGAAAGCCTCTTTCTTTATGAAGAGGGTTACCGTCTTTCACACGGCAACTTTATGGGCGGCTATA
>CAYJJR010000045.1:0-18457 GCA_964370565.1 uncultured Oscillospiraceae bacterium
TGTAAATTGTTTTGGGGCGGGGGAGTTTCGACTCTCCCCCACTTCGCCCCCCGACACCCCCCAGAACCCCCCTCAACGATTTAGGGCGACCCACGCCCTAAAAACCCGCTCCGCTTTTTGCGCTTTGTAAACTGTCTACTGCAAAAAGCTTGATTAGTGGTTCTTTTCTAAGCGGTATATTTTTTAAACTTTTTGTTACATTCTTTTTTCTTGTACACTTCATTCTAGTAATAAGCAAAAAAAATTAATAATTTATTAACTTTTTCTTGAATTTTAAAGTTGGTTTAAGGTTCGTGTTCTAAAATAGCCTCGATTTAAAAGCTTCAACCACATTTTTGCCACACTTTAGCCACACTTTTGTCAGATTTATGTCATCGACTTTTCAAAGCGATTTGTGATATAATCATCAAGATAGTGTATATAAGATAAAAAAGATAAAAATAAATAACTATATATAGGAGAAATCATGTCAAAGGTATTCGCATTTGTCAAAAAGCGCAAGGTTCTTTTTATCGTTCTCGCGGTTATAATCGTTTTGATTATCGTTGCGGTTAACGTTTTCGGCTCGTCGACAGGCGCCGGCACCGGAATGACCTCTGTGCCGTCGTTCACACAACTCACAAAACAGGACGTCGAAACGGTCATCGTCGCGACGGGCTCGACCTCGTCGTCCACAAGAAGAACGGTTGTTGGGGTAGCTCCCGCCGGAACCGAGATAGTTGAACTTAACATATCGGTTGGCGACACCGTCAAAGTCGACGATGTTTTGGCGTCGCTAGACGAAGAAGCAACACAAGACAAAATTTCAGACGCGAAAGAGAGCTATAGCGACAAGAGCTCTTCTATATTTTATTCCGACCAGATAACCGACTTTGACCTGTCGGTTACGCAAAACAGTGTTAATGATGCACAGGCGGAATATGATTCAGCTGTTGCAAACGCTAACAGCATAATAAATCAAATCAACTCAGATACAAATATGATTAACGCATTAATAAACAACTATAATACTGATATAAAAGGATATTTGTTAACTTGGGCAAATGCTTTCTATGGAACTGCCCCAGCAAATCCAACACAACAAGAGTATGACAGTTATAAAATAGCTTTAGAAAACGATTTAAACAATGCTGCACCTAAAACTGAATCGGTTGACGCAGATACTTTAATTAAACAAAGGGACGCTAAGCTATCTGCTGATTCGCAACCATATTATGACAACATATCAAAATTAAATGCTGAACATGCACAAGCAGCAGCTACAATCGAACAAACCGAAAATGCCCTCGAAACCGCCCAAAACAATCTTATCCGTCAATCCCTCCAAGCCCAGTCGACCGACAACACCAACGCGCAAGCTCTCGACGACCTCCACGACAGCATTGGCGACGCTATCGAAGACCTAGACGATCTTCAAATTCGCTCACCGCTTAACGGAATTGTAACCGAGATTAACTATGTCGAGGGGGATTTGTTTGGCGCGTCGGCGCTTTGCACCATTCAAGATCTCTCTAGCCTCGAGATTATAGCCACCGTTCCAAGCTATGACGTAGTTAAGCTTGAAAACGGAATGCAAGCAAAGTTCACGACCGACTCGACCGGCACAACCGAGATGCGCGGAACGATAACCGCAATCTCTCCGATAGCGACCGACACGTCGGGCGGTTTCTCGGTCACCATTTCGGTAGACGACCAAAACAAAGATCTTCGCGCCGGTGTTCCGTCTCAAGTGACATTTTTGCTTGAAGCGGCAGAAAATGCATACGCCGTTCCTATAGATGCGATAGTTGAAATGAACGGTTCAAGTTTTATATACATATATGACAACATCCCAACCGAAGAACAGCTCGCAATGGGCGAACAGGACGGGCGCAGAATGATCCAAGTTCAAACGGGACTTGAATCGGATTATCTTGTCGAGATAACGTCGCCCGAACTGTTTGAAGGCATGATTGTGCTTGACGACCCAATGGGCATGAACGTTGCCACCATGATGGGCGGCGACATGACGGGCGGCCTTGTCATCGGTGGCGCTCCTCCAACAGGCGGCGGTAGCGGCGGTGGCGGCGGCAACCGTCCGGGAGGTTAACAGCTGATGTCAACTACTGAAGTTATAAAGATTAAAGGGGTTTTTAAACGTTATTTCGAAGGCATGGAAAACGAACTTTGTGCCCTAGACGACGTTACCCTTTCGATAGAGAAAGGCACATTTATTTCGATTGTCGGCGCGTCGGGTAGCGGAAAATCCACCCTTATGAACATTGTCGGCGCGCTTGACCGACCAAGCGAGGGGGAATATCTCCTAGACGACGTCGATATAATGGCGGCGAAAGACAGCGAACTTTCGGGAATTCGCAACAACAAGATTGGGTTTGTGTTCCAAAACTTCAACCTAATTCCGCGAATAAACGCCCAACGCAACGTTGAACTTCCAATGTTGTACGCCGGACTTAGCAAAAAAGAGCGTTCGGAAAAAAGCAAAGAGCTTTTAAAGACGGTTGGAATGTACGACAGACGACACCACAAACCAAACGAACTTTCGGGCGGACAAAAACAAAGAATTGCAATTGCAAGGGCGCTTGCAAACGACCCGGCTATTATCCTTGCGGACGAACCGACGGGAGCTCTTGACAGCAAAACGGGCAGACTTGTTATGGATATCTTCCACGACCTACACAAGAACAAAGGTAAAACTATTGTTTTAATCACCCATTCGCCCGAACTAGCCGAGGAAACGGAACGTATAGTTACCCTTATCGACGGGAAGATTATAAGCGACAAAAAAGGAAGCGGAAGGGAAACTGAATGAGTATATTTGAAAACATCTCGCTCGCCCTTTCTTCGCTTTGGAGCAACAAGATGCGCGCGCTTCTTACGATGCTTGGAATTATCATAGGAATTGGTTCCGTCATAACTATATTTACAATCGGCAACTCGCTCAACGGATATATAGCAAACGAGATGTCCGCTATGGGCGCAAACACCGTTAACCTTTACATAACCGCAAAAAGCGACGAGTTTTCGACCGGCTTTGGACCTATGCGCCAACCGAGAGAACAAGACCTTTTGTCGGAAGATATGATAGACGAGCTTGAAGCAAGATTTGCGGACGAGATTGAAGCTATTGGAATAACCGTTTCTGTCGGAAGCGGAACGGCGACAAACGGCGAACAATACGCTAATTTTGCGTTAAGCGGCGTTGCGTCTAAAGAGGTTGACATTAATAACATTACGATGTTAAACGGTAGATTTTTAATCGACCGCGAGATTGAAGACGCAAAAAAAGTCGTCGTCGTATCGGACAGTTTTGTGACAAACTATGGACTAGAGGGCAACCCCATTGGCCAACAGATTATGTTGGAGGGAAGCGGAGGTTCTCCGGGACTCTTTACAATAATCGGGGTTTACGAATACGAACAATCGGCGTTTTCAATGGGAAGCACGGCGAGCGACCAAGACGTTGAAACGACGGCTTATATACCGTATACAACCGCCCAGCAGTTAAGCGGAGCCGCCGACGGCCACCAGTCTATAACTATCCTAACTTCGACAGGAACAGACAGCACAGCGTTTGCCGCAAGCGCTTCAAGTTATTTCAACAACCGTCAATATTCCAACAACGAGGATTTCGAGGTTGACAGTTTCGCAATGGACAGCATAATCGAAAGCATGACTTCAATGCTAGCAACGCTTCAACTTGCTATTTCCGCCGTTGCGGCGATATCGCTTCTTGTTGGCGGAATTGGCGTTATGAACATTATGCTCGTTTCTATAACCGAAAGGACAAAAGAGATAGGAACAAGAAAGGCGCTTGGCGCAACTAATTTCTCAATTAGGGTACAGTTTATAACCGAAAGCTCGATAATATGTATCATAGGCGGTATAATCGGAATTCTTATCGGCGTCCTGCTTGGAAGCGTTGCTTCGACGCTTCTCGACTTTCCGGCAACGCCGGACCTTGCTGGCATATTAATAGCGGTTTTCTTCTCGTTTGGAATTGGGGTATTTTTCGGCTACTATCCGGCAAACAAAGCCGCAAAGCTCGACCCAATCGAAGCGCTACGCTACGAATAAATAAGCGAGATTTAAAGATAAAATAATTTAAAAAGGGCTTTGACGAAACAATAATCGTCAAAGCCCTTTTTTGTATTGTTTAAATATCTTACAGCGTTGTGTACTCTTTTTTATCCATATCAATTATATAGCCTCTGCCGTTGTCCGGAATAAGTTGTTGGAACGAAATGTCGATATCTCTGAATAGATACTGCATAGCTGTTGCTATAACCGCGCCATGGCTTACAACCACAATTGATTTTTCTTTAGCTTGTTTAAGCGTCTCAATTCCAACCACTAAACGTTCAAGCATATCTTTCCCGCTTTCTCCGCCGGGGCATCGTTGGTTGAATGTATCTTTCGACCACTCTATAAAACGCTCGTCGTTTTCAAGCTGTTTAAATGTGACGTTTTCAAACTCGCCAAAATTCATCTCTTTAAACTGCTCTAAAACTTCGGGGTTTTCAACGCCATATAACACCTCGAGTGTTTTGTTTGTTCTTTTCATTCCACTTGTGAAAAATCTTTCCGCCTTGGGATATTCGACGGTTTCTTTAAGCTTCAAAAGCTCCTCGACGCCAATTTCGCAAACTTCGGCATCTGTCGAACCGCAAAACTTTTCGTCTATGTTATGTTGGGTTTTTCCGTGTCGTATTAATATAAGTTTCATGTTTTTCCTTTTCGGTTAAAATTCAATTCCTTCTCTTGAACTAACCCCTTTATTATAGTAATGTTTAATCTCGCTAATCTCGCTTACCAAATCGGCACACTCCACAACTTCCTTTGTCGCTCCCCTGCCCGTTAAAACAAGCTCTGTCGTTTCGTTTTTTTGTTTGATAAGTTGAATTATCTGTTGTTGGTCAACTAATTTTAACGAACACGCGACATTAATCTCGTCGAGAATAACAACGTCATATTCGCCCGACTTTGCCGCTTCAAGCGCCTTTTCAAACCCTTGTTGGGCTTCGCGTCGGTTAATCTCTTGTTCGTTTGAAAAAAGTTCAAAGCTTTTTGAATATAAAGCGGTTTTTATGTTATCAAACTTTGCAAGAGATTTAAGCTCGCTTGTTTCGTCCTCTTTAAGAAACTGTCCAAAATATACTTTCAAGCCGGCTCCCGCCGCGCGAACCGCAAGGCCCAGCGCCGCCGTTGTCTTGCCTTTTCCGTTTCCCGTATATATCTGAACATATCCTTGTTTCATTGTTTAACCCTTTCTTTTCGATGTGCAAAACACATTAATTACGTACAATAATATACCACAAACTCTATGTTTTATCAATTAAAATAAGCTAATAGATTGAAAAAACCTTGTTATTATGATAATATAGAGTTTAAATATATCGGCGCGACATCGCCCACCACAAGATGTTTTGTCACATTGAAATTAACATGTTATGTTTTGACAAACAACGTTGCTTCAAATACAAAAAAGGATGGTTTAAAGTTATGAGAGAGTTTTCCAAATCCGTTCGACTTAACGAGGTTCTATACGATATCCGCGGCCCCGTCCTCGACAAAGCTATGCAAATGGAGCAAAACGGCGAAAAGATAGTTAAACTTAACATCGGAAACCCCGCTCCGTTCGGGCTTTTGGCTCCGTCGCCGCTTATTCAAGAGATGGTTAACGGCCTTAAATATTCCGAAGGATATACCGAGTCGAAAGGCATTTTAAAAGCGAGAACCGCTATCGCGGACTACTACAAAAAGCGCGGAGTTTTAAACGCTTCCCCCGACCTTGTGTACACGGGTAACGGAGTTAGCGAACTTATACAACTTTCTATGCAAGCGCTTTTAAACGCCGGCGACGAGATTTTAGTTCCTGCCCCAAACTATCCGCTATGGACGGCGTCGATTACGCTAACCGGAGCAAAAGCGGTTCATTACATATGCGACGAGCAAAGCGAATGGTTGCCCGACATTTCGGACATAGCGTCCAAGATAACCGACAAGACAAAAGGAATTGTTTTGATTAACCCGAACAACCCAACGGGCGCGGTGTACCCGAAACAGTTGCTTTTAGACATTGCAAAACTCGCCAAACAAAAAGAACTCATTGTTTTTTCAGACGAGATATACGACCGCTTGTTGATGGACGACAACGTCCACCATTCGATAGCCGCGCTAGACAACGAGTTGTTTTGCGTGACGTTTGGCGGCCTTTCAAAGTCACACAACATAGCAGGTTTCAGAATAGGTTGGATGCTTCTTTCGGGAGAAACAAAACACGTTAAAGGATATATCGAAGGCATTAACATGCTTTCTTCTATGCGCCTTTGTTCAAACGCCCCCTCTCAACAACTTGTTCAACACGCCTTACAAGACTATGACAAACCAAACCCGTTAATGGTTCCGGGCGGAAGAATTTTTGAACAAAGAAACTTTATATATAAAGCGTTAAACGATATCCCCGGGGTTTCTGCCGTTAAACCAAAAGCGGCGTTTTATATCTTCCCGAAACTTGACATCAAACGGTTTAACATAACAAACGACGAGAAATTTGTTTATGATTTTCTAAAGCAAAAAAAGATACTTTTGGTCCACGGCGGAGGGTTCCACCACAAGCAACCCGACCATTTCAGGATTGTTTTTCTCCCGTGTCTTTCGGAACTTGAACAAGCCGCGACAGCCCTTGCGGAGTTTCTCGAAAACTATAAACAACAAGATTAAAGTTTTAATCAACATACAACAGGGACGAACAAATCTGCTCGCCCCTGTTATATTTTGTTTTTATGTTAAACTTTTTTATCTTAACACAAAATTTTCTATTTAACCTCGATTAAATTATATTCAAGCGTTCCAATCCCCAATTTTTGCGCATGTTCCAAACATGTTTCCCATTCGGCGTTAGGGGTAACTTTGTGTGTAAAACGGTCATCATGGTGTCCACAGTTTTTCGCAATCATGCTGTTTTGCATAACAGGTTGTTTGTTCGCCATGTCGACACACGCTTTGTCTAGCGCTATCGGGTCGAACGACGCAAACATTCCAACGTCCGGAATAATTGGAACATCGTTTTCTGCGTGGCAATCGCAGTTTGGCGAAACGTCGCGCACAAGGCTTATGTGGAAATGTTCGCGGTCTTTAAGCGTTGCATAGGTATACTCTGCCATCTTGTAGTTAAGAATTTTCACCGATGTGCCCGAGCTGTTTTCTATTGCGTCAAAAAGACATGAGCCGATACATCTTCCGCAACCCACACATTTATCTTGGTCGATAGTCGCTTTTTTGTCTTGTTTGATAGTTATCGCTCCGTGTGCGCAAACTTTAAGACATGAAAGACATCCTTTGCAATCCTCTTGATAAACAGTCGGTTTGCCTTCGTTGTGCATCTCCATCTTTCCCGCTCTTGAACCACAACCCATTCCGATGTTTTTAACCGCTCCGCCAAACCCCGTCATCTCGTGGCCTTTAAAGTGTGTTAGCGAGATTATGATATCTGCGTCACGTATAGCGGAACCAATCTTGGCGTTTTTGACATATTCACCGTCTATAGGTACAATTGTTTCATCCGTCCCTTTAAGTCCGTCCCCGATTATTACGTGACATCCGGTAGCAAACGGAAAATATCCGTGTAGATATGCACAATCGAGATGGTCAAGCGCGTTTTTCCTTGAACCGACATAAAGCGTGTTACAATCGGTCAAAAACGGTTTTCCGCCTTTTGCTTTGATTATGTCAACCAAAACCTTTGCGTAGTTATGGCGAAGATACGACAAGTTCCCCTCTTCCCCGAAATGAATTTTGATAGCAACAAATTTGTTTTGAAAATCAATCTTCGAGATACCGGCTTGTTCGATCATTCTTCCAAGTTTTCCGAGAACACTCTCCCCATTTGGTTTGGTTGTAAAATCAGCAAAATATACATCCGACATAATCTGTTCCTCTTTTCTTAAAATTAATTATATTAATAGTTCTTTTCGCATAGATATATAATATATGTATTATATAAAATCGTCAACAAAAAAAAATTAAGGATACTTAAAAACCAATGTTTAAAAAAAGCAAATTTTCTAAAAAAATAATGACTTTAATAGCGATTATTCAAGATAATCTATACACCGTTTTAACTGCTTTGTTTATAGTGGTTGTTTCGTTCCAGTTCGTGCGGCTTATGTTTTCAAACAGTTCCGATTTTGTCTCGTCCGCGCAATACAGCGTTCCCGAAACCGTTTCGGTAGCAAACCTCGACACGCCTTCTGCCTTGCTTCCGCAAATTCCGCCAAACCAATTTGAAAGCGATTATCTCGGCGACGAGTTTGAAACCCCCTCGACAAGCGACAGCTCTCTCGACGTTTTGGACAGCGAACAAACGGAAGATGTCGCGGACATCTTAGTTCCAAGCGTTTCGGCCGTCGAAAGTGTCGAAGAAATCCTCCCACAACCAAAGCCGTCTCCGACAAGCAAAGAGGTTGAACCAAACAGCCTTCAAGCTATGTTAATCGAGGCCGCAAACCTAACCGACTACCAAAGTAAGGGCGACACCTACACCGTCCCGATTAAAAGCACAAAGGAACTTCTTTTGGACAACGTAACGTCTGAGTTTGGCGAGCGATATAACCCCTTGCAAGATATGCCGTCGATTTCGTTCCACGACGCAATAGACATCGAAGCCGACCTTAAAGAAGAGATACGCTCTCTTAAAGACGGCGTCGTTATATACGTTGAAAGGTCAAACGAGGGGTACGGAAACAGCGTAGCGGTCTACCACGGCGACGGGCTTATAACGTTTTATGCTCACTTAAGCAAGATCTTTGTTGCAAATGACGATACCGTTTTAAGCGGAGAGGTTATAGGGGAAGCGGGCGACAGCGGTATTGCGACAGGGGTTCATCTCCATTTCGAGGTTATCCAAAACGAACTTTTGCTAAACCCGAAAATTTTTATCGAAAGCTTAAATCTACAGTAGATTTTACGACGAATTATCCACTACCATTACTATAAAAAGATTGACGGATTAAAATGGAACAGCTTTTTAACGATACTCTTGAACAACTTTTGAAAACAAGCAACGAGTCAAGCTCGATAGGGCGGCTTGGGGAAAAAACTTTACATAGAGTTTTGAAGTATTGTTTTGAACCAAACGACCAACTGCATGAAATTAAGTTTGGAAGATACCACGCCGACATTGTAAACGAAAACGAGATAATCGAGATACAGTCGCGTAGTTTCAACGTTCTTCGCGCAAAACTTACGTATTTTTTGCCTATTAAGCCGGTACGTATAGTCTATCCGCTGGTTAACATCAAACATCTGGTTTGGGTAGACACCGAAAGCGGCGAAGTAACCAAACGCAGAAAAAGCCCAAAAACCGGAAAGTTGCTCGAAGTTTTTTATGAACTTTATAAAATCAAACCTTTTTTAACCGATGAAAATATAAGGTTTAGTATAGTAACGCTTGACGTTGTCGAATATCGAAACCTCGACGGTTACAGCGCGGACAAAAAACGAGGGTCAAGCCGAAACGAGCGCATACCGGAAAAGTTTATTAAAGTCGTCGAGATAAACAATAAACAAGATTACAAGGTTTTTTTGCCCGATAATCTGCCCGAGAATTTTACCACAAAAGATATCGCAAACACACAAAAAATCTCTCTAAGAACCGCGGGGCTTGCGCTTAATGTGTTAAATCATATCGGAACTGTCGAAAGGGTAGGCAAAAAGGGCAACTCTTTTTTATACGCGATATCAAAATAGATTTTATATAGGCAAAACGCCGACAAGTTAGCTTAGCCGAAACAAAAAGAATGCTACGAAAAAACACGAGAGGGAACAAAATCCCTCCCGTGTTTTTTTTAACTGTTTTTCAAATCTCGGCGAAAATCAAAGCATTAATGCAATAAAATTAATTGCTGTGTTATTTAACCTCGATAGCTACAATTTTTTTAAACCTTTGATACGCTGTTTCCCAAACATCGGTTTCTTTCGGGAAAAATTCATTGGTTTTTTCCGAATTCGCAACGACCTTTCGCGCCTCCAAACAGTCTTTAATCTCTCCTGTCGCGACCAGTTGAACCGCTATGTTTCCAAGAACGGTGGCTTCTTTCGGACCCGCTACGACGGGAACGGCGCAAGAATTTGCCGCCATTTGACACAAAAGCCCGTCTTTTGTTCCGCCGCCAACGATGTGGATTTTCGAGAAATATCGATCAGTACAATCCTTGATTTGATCAAACGTAAGGCGATATTTCAACGCCAAACTTTCGTATATACAACGCATTGTCTCGCCTATTGAAGACGGGATCTCCTGCCCTGTTTTTTCGCAATATGCCGCTACCTTTTTCGGAAGATTTCCGGGTTTCATAAATTCGTGGTAGTCGGGATCGATAAAGCATTTAAACGGCTCGGTTGCAAGAGCTTGTTTTTCAAGGTCGGCATATGACAGATTTTTTCCTTCTCTGTTCCAAAATCTTCGTGATTCTTGGATAAGCCAAAGACCCATGATGTTTTTCATATAGCGAATTGTTCCGTTAATTCCGCCCTCATTTGTAAAGTTATAGTCGAACGCTTTTTTGTCGAGTAATGGTTCGGGAAGTTCCGTCCCGAAAAGGCTCCACGTCCCACAACTTACATATATAAAATCTTTGTCGGTTGCCGGAACAGACGCAACGGCAGACGCCGTGTCGTGTGACGCACACATAACAACCGGAACAGGGTTAACACCCAGTTCGGCGCATATCTCGTCCGAAAGATTTCCGTAAACCGTTCCGGGTTTCGATATTTCGCACAGAATATCTTCGGGCAAACCTAGTTTTTGAATTATGTTTAGATCCCAATTCCTAGCTTTTGCGTCAAGCATCTGGCTGGTTGACGCTATTGTGTATTCTGTTTTTGCTTGTCCCGTAAGGAAATACGCAAATAAATCGGGGGTAAACAAAAGTTTTTTCGCTCTTTCGATAACCTCGGGATAATATTTTTTAAGGTAATATAGTTGGAACACCGTGTTAAACTGCATAAACTGTATTCCGGTTGAAGAATAAAGTTGGTCGGACGGAATTATACCGAAAACTTCCTCCATCATGCCGTCGTTTCGACTGTCGCGATAGTGGACAGGGTTTTGAACAAGGTTTCCTTTGCTGTCCAAAAGGCCGAAATCAACCCCCCATGTGTCTATGCCTATGCTGTCAAAGCCACCATGGACAGACGCTTTTTTAATCCCCTCTTTGATCTCAAACAAAAGACGAAGGGTATCCCAATACAATGTACCGTTTGCAAAAACCGGATCGTTTGAAAACCTATGGATTTCCTCCATCGTTATCTTCCCGCCCTCGTAAGTTGCAAGCATTGCACGTCCGCTTGATGCCCCAAAGTCAAATGCTAAAACTCTTTTTGCCATGCTTTGTCCCTCCCATTATTTAAATAATTTTTTTATTTTTTTACTTTTTTACTTTCTTTTTGGTTTGCAAAAAACCCCTTTAGTTGCGTTGTTTTCATATTCAATCAAACTGTGTGTCGCGTCTATAAGATGTTTAAACATGTCGTTTGCCAACTCTTTGCATATAAACGACTGACGCGGAGTGTTGATGTCTTCCCCCGAAATCTCGAAAAATCCATGTTTTTCACACAGTTGTTGGAGTCTTTCCAGTTGTGTCGTCGTGTTTCTGCTTGGCATGTAAGCTATCGCATCAAACGGGAACGACTGTAAAAACGCAAACAACTCGTCAAGATATTCGTCCTCGAACTTTTGCGCTTTTTTGTCCCCTGTGACCGAGTCTGTAACATCCCCAAGATACGGATACACCAACAATGCGTTAGTTTTTTTCGCAAGCTCGGAAAACTCGGCAACCGTCATTAGTTCTTCTGTCGCCGGAACATAGACTTTAGGTATAAATCCCGACTTGAAAAAACCCAACATATCGTATTCGTAAAATGGGTTGTTAATGTCCAACAACATTCCCTTTTGTTTTTCCGAAAGAGACACCCCTATTTTCTCAAGAAGACTAATCGATCCTTCGCCCTTTTTTCCTTTTAAGATAATCTTTTTCGCAAGCGCATACATCAAATGTCGCTCGGTTATCGTTCCGCCCTCGTTATACTTGGAAAGCGGAACAACATCGTTATCAAAATCCAACTCGATATCAATAACCGCCGTTAATCTATTTATATTTTCGATTATTTTTTTGTTACGGTCGTTTCTTTTTTCTCTTAACGGTTTAAAATGGTTGTCTATGACGTCGATTTGGTCGTGGGGTATTCCGTGAAGCGCAAGATAAGAAACGTCTGCTTGGTCGGGGTTGTTGGTCGTTTTGCCGGTAATCGGAGTTCCTTTAAGCGACACACGGCATTCAATGCCACAGGTAGCTTTGATGCCGGCTATCTCTGCCGCTTGCAAAAACTCTTTCGCGCCTGCTATCGAATCGTGGTCCATTATTCCCGCGGTTTCAAGCCCTGCCGCCCTCGCATAGTACACTGCAGCCGTCGGGGAATAAGGCGAAAACGAATAAAACGTATGTATATGATTGTTTGCATATTGCGGAAAAACTTCGGGAACAGGTTCTGTTTTAATTAACTTTTCAAGTGCCTCTAGGCGGTTTTTTGCCGAAGCTGCGTTCAGCATGTCTAGTTTTGCGTTCATTGTTATAATTATTCCTTTTTAAATTTCTTTACTTATTTATCCTTGCACGATATATGCCAAAAATACTAGTTCTTGTTCCTCTAAATTTTCAACGCTGTGGCTGTCTTCGCTGTATGTAACAAGTACATCGCCCGGCAAAAGGACTTTTTGCTCGCCGTTATCGGTGACAGTTGCTTGTCCCTCTAGGACATAAAATATCTCGCATTCACCTTCGTGTTTATGAAGCCCAATAGAGCAACCTTTAGGAAATCTAACGACTCCGGAAAGACGAATGTTTGGGGGCAGTTTATCTTGCTCGGTAAACATTGAAAAATGTGCCGTTCCGTTTCCTCCACGCATGTTTTCACGTGTCTCTTTTCTCATCTCATTAGCCCTTGTAACCATACTGTTCTCCTTATAGTCTTTATATTAGGCAAATGCAAAACGCACTTGCCGGGAAAAACGAAAAATTATTAAATCAGTCGCTTTAGCGACACATTAACTATTAACTATTAACTATTAACTATTAACTGTTAACTCCACGTGTTTTACATGTGGCTATTTATTCTTTTCTCTAACCACAGTTTCGTGGACAATTCTTGCCATCATAAGTTCTTCGTTGGTCGGGATAACCATTGCGTCTACTATTGAATCTTCTGTCGAGAAACGTCCTTCTTTTCTGCTTGTAAGGTCATTGAGTTGTTTGTTTATCTTAAGACCAAAAGCGTCTTCAAGCTCGTTCAACGCGTCAAACCTTAAACTTGCCATGTTTTCACCAATACCACCCGTGAAGATAACCGCCGAAAGTCCGCCCATTGCCGCCGCAAACATTCCGACATATTTTTTTATCTGGTACGCGAGTATATCAAATATGAGTGTCGAAACCTCGTCACCCTCTGCCGCGGCGTCCTCGAGGTCGCGACAATCGGAGGTTTTGCCCGAAAGCCCTAAAAATCCGCTTTGTTTGTTAAGAAGCGTCAACACTTCGCCTGTTGATTTTTTTTCTTTGTTCGCTATATACGACATGATAGCGGGGTCAATTGTTCCGCTTCTCGTGCCCATCATAAGTCCTTCAAGCGGCGAGAAACCCATAGACGTGTCGAAACTTTTGCCGTCCTTAACCGCCGTAATTGAACTTCCGTTTCCAAGGTGGCACACAACTATGTTGGTGCCTTCAGGCGGAATGTCTTTCAATTCAAGGTATCTTTCGACTACAAACTTTATGCTGTTGCTGTGGAAACCATATCTTCTGACGCCGTGTTGTTCATAGTATTCGTACGGGATTGGATAGACAAAAGATTTCGGTGGTATCGTTTTATGATAGTATGTATCGGCGATAGCTACTTGCATAATCTTTTCGGAAAACACCTCTTTCGCCGCCCTAATCCCCGTCATCATTGCGGGTATATGAAGCGGAGCGAGTTCCAAAAGACCCATGTTAAAATAGATAACCTCGTCGTCTGCAACCATTCCGTCTTCCCACTCGGTTTTTGCGTACGCCGTTCTGTGGCCTACCGCTTCAATCTCGTCAAGCGACGATATAACGGCGTTTTCGCCTTTTGTTAAAAGGTCGATAATCGCGGAAAACGCTTCGCTGTGTGACGGGAGAGGAAGCTCTACAACAACCGTTTCTTTACCGGCAACTGTGTGTTTAATTCTTCCGTCGATAGTAATTCTTTCGCAAAGACCTTTTGCAACAACATTTTCGTTTTCCATGTTAATAAGTTGGTATTTTAAGCTGCTCGACCCCGAGTTTATTATAAGAATATCCATTGTTTTTCCCCTTTTTTTATAGTTTAATCCAACTTCAAAACCGCTGTGAAAGCGTCGCTTGGAACCTCAACGCTTCCGAGTTGGCGCATCTTCTTTTTGCCTTCTTTTTGCTTTTCAAGCAGTTTTTTCTTTCTTGTTATATCTCCGCCATAGCATTTTGCAAGAACGTCTTTTCGCATAGCTTTAACCGTCTCACGCGCTATAACCTTTCCGCCTATTGCCGCTTGAATTGGAACTTCAAACATCTGGCGCGGAATGTGTTCTTTGAGTTTCTCCGCAATTCTTCTGCCCCTTGCATATGCGTTGTCGGAAAAAACGATAAACGAAAGCGCGTCAACCATATCGCCGTTAAGCAAAATATCAAGGCGAACTAATTTGCTTTGTCTAAACCCTTTCCATTCATAATCAAAACTTGCGTATCCTTTTGTTCTGCTTTTAAGACTGTCGAAAAAGTCATATACAATCTCGCCTAGTGGAAGTTCATAATGTATATCGACGCGCTCGGTGTCGATGTATTTCATGTCTATAAAAACGCCTCTGCGTTCGGTGCAAAGATCCATGATAGCCCCAACATAATCGGACGGAGCGAAAAGATGCGCGTCTACAAACGGTTCTTCCGCTTTGGCTATCGTCGCCGGGTCGGGGTAGTTTGTCGGGTTGTCTATATCCAAAACTTCGCCGTTCGTTTTTGTTATTCTGTAAACAACGCTTGGCGCGGTTGTAACAAGGTCAAGGTCAAACTCGCGTTCAAGGCGTTCAATAATAACTTCAAGGTGCAAAAGCCCCAAAAATCCACAACGGAAACCAAACCCCAACGCCGCAGATGTTTCGGGGTCGAACGACAACGAAGCATCGTTTAAAACGAGTTTTTCCAAGGCATCGCGAAGGTCGCCATATCGCGCGCCGTCCGCCGGATATATTCCGCAAAAAACCATCGGAACGGCTTTTCGATACCCCTCAAGCGGTGCATCACAGGGGTTTTGGGCGTTTGTAACCGTGTCGCCCACCTGTGTGTCGCGGACGTTTTTAATGCTAGCGGCGATATATCCAACCTCGCCCGCCGAAAGCTTGTCACACGGGCTGTGGGTGGCGGGGAGCATGTGCCCAACTTCAACCACCGAAAATTCCGCGCCGGTTTGCCAAAGACGAATTGTGTCGCCGGCTTTAAGTGTACCTTCGTACACACGGACGTATATAATAACCCCTTTATAACTATCGTAGAACGAATCGAATATGAGACATTTCAACGGAGCGTTCTCGTCGCCCTTCGGGGGCGGAATAACCTGTATAAGTTTTTCCACAACCTCTTTAATGCCTTCGCCACGTTTTGCCGAAACTTTTGGGGCGCTTAAACATTCGATTCCGATAACGTCCTCAACCTCTTGCGCAACCCTTTCAGGGTCGGCAGAGGGTAGGTCAATTTTATTTATAACCGGCATAATCTCAAGGTCGTTTTCAACCGCAAGATATGCGTTTGCAAGCGTTTGGGCTTCGACTCCTTGCGTTGCGTCAACAATCAAAATTGCGCCTTCACACGCGGCGAGCGAGCGCGAAACTTCATATGTGAAGTCTACGTGCCCCGGCGTGTCTATAAGGTTTAGAACATATTTTTTGTCGTCATCCGCTTTGTATTCAAGCGTGACAGCGCGGGCTTTAATCGTTATTCCACGTTCCTGTTCAAGATCCATGTTGTCTAGAAACTGGCTGCTCATAACTCGGCGGTCGACCGATTCGGTAAGTTCCAATATCCTGTCCGCCAATGTGGATTTACCGTGGTCGATGTGTGCTATTATAGAAAAGTTGCGTATATTTTCCTGCATTTATTTCCTCGCGTTTTTAATTTTCTTTTTTCATCTACATAATACTATATTATAAACTTATTTCTCTTACTTGAAAAGAGTTTTTTCAGTTTTCCTTCCCCTTTCTTGTAATTTTATTAAATTTATTATATTATATACAAGTAAATAAATTTTTGCGGGGTATTTTTTATGGCTAAAAAAGTATTGGTTACCGGTTCTGATGGATTTATCGGAAGCCACCTTACCGAACAACTTGTTAAATCGGGCGCAGATGTTCGAGCTTTCACATACTATAATTCTTTCAACAACTGGGGTTGGATAGACAGCTTTGAAAAACAAACAAAAGACTCTCTCGAAATTTTTTCGGGCGACATTCGCGACCCTAACGGAGTTCGCGAGGCAATGAAAGGCATCGACGAGGTTTATCACCTCGCGGCGCTTATCGCAATTCCGTTTAGCTATCATTCACCCGACAGTTATGTCGACACCAACATAAAAGGCACGCTTAACGTGCTCCAAGCGGCGAGAGACCTCGAGACCGAACGCGTTTTAGTCACCTCGACTTCCGAGGTTTACGGAACGGCTCAATATGTTCCGATAGACGAAAAACACCCATTTCAAGGCCAAAGCCCCTATTCCGCAACCAAGATAGGCGCCGACCGTTTGGCGGAAAGTTTTTTCAGAAGCTTTGCGCTACCCGTAACTATCGTACGTCCGTTCAACACATATGGCCCACGTCAATCCGCAAGGGCGGTTATTCCAACGATAATCTCGCAACTTCTAGCCGGCACGACAGAGATTAAACTCGGTTCTTTAACCCCAACAAGGGATTTCAACTATGTCAAAGACACCGCAAAAGGGTTTATCGAAATAGCAAACTGTAGAAAAACTATCGGTGAAGAGATAAATATAGCCACAGGTGTGGAAATTTCTATTGGTGAACTTGCAAACGAGATGATACGCCAGATTAACCCTTGTGCTAAAATCGTGTGTGACGAACAACGTATTCGTCCCGAAAAAAGCGAGGTTGAACGTCTTCTCGGAGACAATAAAAAGATTAAAGCTTTGACCGCTTGGCAACCTGAATATAACCTTGAAAAGGGCCTTGCCGAAACCATTGAATGGATAAAGAGCAACATGGCTTCTTACAAACCCGAAATCTATAACGTTTAGGATAATTTGTATATGGCGAAAACGCTTGTTAAAAAACTTTTGATATATATAATTCCGTTTATAATAGCGTTGTTGTGGTTCTTTTTGTTTGAGCCATATGACTATTTCAACGTTAAAGGCGACGCGTTTTACATGTCAAAACCGCTTTCCTCCACAAGGGAACTGCTTTTAAGAAACCCCGAAAACCTAATTTTCGGAGATTCGAGAATGGCAAATATGAATGTCGACTACATCGAAGAACTCACAGGCGAGCGGTATACCATGATGGCTTTTGGAGGAGCAACGCTCAACGACGCTATCAACGAATTTTGGTATGCGACGGAACACACCGACATGAAAAAGGTTATCATTGGCGTAAACTTCTATGCCCTTAACTCTAATCACCTTGCCGACCGGTTCACCCCTATAATTCCGGTGGCGGAAAACCCGATTAAATTTGTTTCAAATTTCGCCATATGGTATGAAGCTTTTGAAAACAACAGGCGCAAGGCGACCAACCTTTATTACGATTTAACGGGAACGCCCGAAAAAATGGTCTTTATGGATGACCCTAGTTCCCCGACACAAAAAGACCCCGTGCCCCCCGATACGTATACAGAAGGATATCGCTCCGATCTTTTTGATTATGCCCACATAATCTCGGGACAAGTTGCCGACTACGGCGACCCGAATGTTTACATGTACGAGCTTAACAAGATTATAGACTACTGTGAACAAAACGAAATTGACCTTAAGTTTGTCATAGCTCCGTCACACCACTCGATTTGGGAGCTTGTTATATTTGAACAACAGCTTCAATACTATATAAGAAACTATAAGGACGACCTTAAATCCTCGGCGGTTGTGTATGACTTCGAGTGGTACAACTACTATTCAAAAACAGACTCTAATTTCATAGACGGGTTTCACCTTTCGGGGGAACAAAAACTAGCGTTCACCCGAGCAATTTTCACAGACGAATTTGACGACGTTAGCGGTTTTTGCGTCAAGACAACGCCGGAACAATATCTTGCCGAACGCCCGAGCGAACTTGACGAGATGATATATTATTAACAGAATTTTTTTTGGTTTAACACCAAAAATTAAAAGGTGATGAATTTCATCGCCT
>CAYJJR010000046.1:0-18340 GCA_964370565.1 uncultured Oscillospiraceae bacterium
CGTTTTCACTTTGGTTTTGGGTCGGCTCGGAGCTATCGGAGCAACCGACCAAAATTAGAATGAAGACAAAAAATAGTACCGCAAGTTTTTTCATGACAAACTTCTCCTTAAAATTATGTAATTATACAAAAAACCCGACAAAATGTTTTGAACTTTTTTTAGAACTCAAAGCTTTTCTGTCGGGTTTGGGTTTTTAATAATTTGTCGAACTTGTGTGATTATTTAAAAAAAAATAAACTGTTTGTATTATTATCAGCTTAATAGTATAATATCACAGCATCATTTTATAGTCAATAAACGGAAAATATTTTGTAGTTTTTTAACAATTGTTAAGCGTTTTAAGCTTGTATAATGTGATAAATAGCCTTAAAAAAACATAAAAGAGTTTGTTTTACTTGAAAATCTATATTAAATTAGTTACAATAAATAATGAGCTTCACTATAGGTGAAGGTCATGGAAATACTCCTTGCCTCGTTTCACTCGGCATTTTGCACCGATGGTGTAAAATCGTAGTATTTCTTATATTTTAAATTACATCTAAATATATATAATAAAAGTGAGGTAAAACAAATGGGTGGGAACTCTCTGCTAAAACTTCAAAACGGAAGCGACATAAGGGGATATGCTATCTCGTCTGACGAGATGGGGGCAAACTTGACCGAAGTGGAAGCGCAAAAAATTGCGATTGGGTTTTGTTTGTGGTTGTCTAAACTTTTGGGAAGAGAAACAAACAAACTAAAAATTGGGGTCGGGAACGATTCAAGAATAACAGCAGACAGCCTTAAACAAGGGATTTTCAAAGGGCTTTGCAACAATGGGGTAGAGGTGTTCGATTGTGGCTTGGCTTCAACGCCCTCGATGTTTATGTCCACAATATTTGAACAAACAAATTTCGACGGCGGAATGATGATAACCGCAAGCCATCTTCCGTTTAACCGAAACGGAATTAAATTTTTTACAAAAAACGGTGGTCTTGACAAAAAAGATATCACCGAAATTCTTTTGCTTGCGGCGGAGCAATCTGTTGAAAGTTTGGATGCGCCAAGCGTTAAAAAATGTGACTTGATCGATGTCTATTCAAAACATCTTCAAACCGTAATATGCAAAGGACTTGCGTGCAAACAAGAGGACAAACCCCTTTCGGGTCTTAAAATCGTTGTGGATGCCGGAAACGGAGCGGGTGGATTTTTTGCAACAAAAGTTATTGAGCCTCTCGGAGCGGATATCTCGGGAAGCTGTTTCCTCGAGCCGGACGGTATGTTCCCAAACCACGTGCCAAACCCCGAGAACAAAGAGGCTATGGAAGCTATACGAAAAGCAACGCTTGACGCAAAAGCCGACTTAGGCCTAATTTTTGATACCGATGTCGACAGAATGTCGGCAGTTCTTCCGGACGGCAAAGAAATTAACCGCAACGATCTAATCGCCATGATTGCCGCAATTATAGCGCCCGAAAATGTCGGGGCAACCGTTGTTACCGACTCGGTGACGTCGGACAGGCTAACCGATTTTCTTGAAAATTCTCTAAATCTTCGCCACCTTTGTTTTAAACGCGGATATAAAAACGTCATAAACGAAGCAAAACGCTTAGAACAAAACGGAGTTTGTGCGCCGCTTGCTATCGAAACATCGGGACACGGGGCACTTAAAGAAAACTATTATCTCGACGACGGAGCATATCTTGCGGTTAAACTTCTCATAGCGTGTACCTCCGCAAAAAAACAAGGCAAAAACCTTTCGTCGTTGATAGCGAACATGGCGAACGCCGGGGTAGAACGCGAGATTAGAATTAACATAACAGACGAGAACTTTACCGAATACGGCAAAAAGGTACTCGAAGGATTTGAAAAGGCCGCGCGTGAAAATGGGTACAACGTTTCGGATAATTCTTTTGAGGGGGTAAGGGTTTCGTTCGACGGCAAGGGTTGGTTCTTGCTTCGCCTTTCTTTACATGACCCGTTGCTTCCGTTAAACATCGAAGGAAAAACCGAAAACGACACAGCCCATTTAATTGAGATTGTTAAGCAATTATTAAAAGATTTTGATAAATTGGAGAAATCTACCTTACAATAGTTTTGGTAATATTTCCGCATATTTTACTAAATGTATTATATTTTGTGTTTAATTGCTTAAACTATGACTTTAATTGTAGCGAAAACACAGCAACATTAACAAAAAATAAAAATACACGATATTTCGACATAAAATATATTGAATATACAAATTTATTTAGTATAATGGTATAGCTGAAAATTATTGAATTTATTATGTTAAAATTGGAGATTTATATGATTAAAGACAAGGCTACTATAGATAAGCTTAAAAAACTTTTTGACGATAAGCTTACAAAACTAAATGTTAAAGATCCAAAGATGGCAACCCCCGAACAGGTGTATGTTGCCCTTTGTTCCGCTATTCGAGAAATTCTTTCGGAAAAGCAAAGACGCCACACAGCAAAGACATACGGCGAAGGCAAAAAGCAAGTTTTTTATCTTTCGATAGAATTTTTAATCGGTCGTTCGTTGGTTAACAACATAACAAACCTTGGTATCGAAGACGGCGTTAACGACATACTTAAAAAATGCGGTGTGTCGCTCGAGATGATAACCGAGATAGAGCCCGACGCCGGTCTTGGCAACGGCGGGCTAGGACGTCTTGCCGCTTGTTACCTTGATGCGCTGGCAACCGAAAATTATAGCGCTTCGGGTTATTCTATATTGTACGAGTTCGGAATTTTCCGTCAAAAGATTATCGACGGTTGGCAACAAGAGTTCCCGGACAACTGGATGACTAACGGAATGATCTGGCTTGAAGAACGTAGAGACGAAGCGGTTGAGGTTATGTTTGGCGGCGAACTTGAAGAGATTTGGGACAAAAGCCACCACTATGTTCGTTATCACAAAAGTGAGACGGTCAAAGCAATTCCATATGACCTTTATGTTGCGGGATATGATTCAAAAGCGGTTAGCAAACTTCGCCTTTGGAGGGCGAAAGCTCCCGAAATCGACATGGAAAGCTTCAACAGAGGCGACTATTCTTCGGCGCTTAAAAGCATGGGTAACGCCGAACTTATCTCAAAAGTTTTGTACCCCAACGACAACTTTGTCGAGGGCAAAATTTTGCGTTTGCGCCAGCAATATTTCCTTTGTTGCGCGACGATAAGCGACATAATTTCAAAACATCTCGCGCAATACGGCTCTCTCGACAACTTTTCCGACAAGGTTGCTATCCACATAAACGACACCCACCCAACCCTTGCAATCCCGGAACTTATAAGGGTGTTGCTTGACGAGTGTGGCCTTTCATGGGAACGTGCGTTTGATATAGCGAAAAAGACATTCTCATATACAAACCACACAGTTCTAAGCGAAGCTTTGGAACTTTGGGATATCGAGATATTTAAAGGACAACTTCCGAGAATTTATCAAATTATCTGCGAGATAAACAATGCTCTCCACGGTGAACTTAACGAAAAATATCCCGGTGACTTCGGAAAGATTTCATATATGTCGATACTCGACAAAGATAACATCCGAATGGCTAATCTTTGCGTGTATGTGTGTCATACGGTAAACGGCGTTTCGGCGCTCCACAGCGATATAATAAAAGCGGATCTTTTTAACGATTTCCACAATTTATATCCAAAAAGATTTACCAACGTTACAAATGGTATCGCGTATAGAAGATGGCTTCTCAAGAGCAACCCCGGGCTTACAAACCTTCTAACCGAACTTATAGGCGACAAATTCCAAAACGACGCGTCACACCTTAAAAAGCTTGAAAAATATAAAGACGACAAAAACGTTTATAAATCCTTGATGGATATCAAGACCGAAAACAAAAACCGTTTGTTGACGTTTATCGGCGAGCAAAAATATCCCATCAATCCCGAGTCTATCTTTGACGTTCAAGCAAAAAGGATGCATGAATATAAGCGCCAACACCTTAACGCGATAAACATAATCGCAGAGTATCTATATCTTAAAAATAACCCCACCGCACCGTTTGTTCCAAGGACATATATCTTTGGTGCAAAGGCAGCCCCGGGATATTATCTTGCGAAACAGATGATACGTTTCATCTGCGGAATTGGGGAGATGCTTGAAAAAGACAAGGCTATTCGTGACAAACTTCGTGTGCTTTATCTCGAAGACTATCGCGTTACGATGTCAGAGGTTTTAATGCCCGCAACCGACATAAGCGAACAGATCTCGCTTGCCGGCAAAGAGGCTTCCGGAACGGGTAACATGAAGTTTATGCTTAACGGCGCGGTTACGCTTGGAACGCTTGACGGAGCAAACGTCGAGATACGCGAATCCGCCGGCGCGGAAAATTTCTTCTTGTTTGGTATGACCAAAAATGAAGTTTTTGAACTTCAAGGAAAAGGTTATGATCCGTTAGATTTCATCAAAAAGAGCCCTGTGCTTAAAGAGGTTGTCGATTTCATAAAAGCAGGCTTTGACGGAAACGACTACGAAGAGATCTATAAGAACCTAACCGGCCTTGACCCATATCTTGTAATGGCGGATTTCGACAGCTACCACAACATGCAAAAAACCGTCGCTTCGACATATGTCCAAAAAGATGTGTTTAGCAAGATGTCGCTTATGAACATTGCAAATTCCGGAGTTTTCTCGGCGGACAGAGCGGTTACGGAATATGCCGATAACATTTGGTATTTGAAAGCGGTAAAATAGATATTATGGGTAAACTAGCTTGTTTTAACAGCAGAAATTCAAAATGCAAATATCCGTTTGGCGCAGTCACCGAAAAACAATCTGTTCGGTTTACCGTCAACATTAACTGTCAAAAAGCCGTCCTTGTAATTATAAAGGACGGCTGTGACGAGACTTTAAAAGTCCCGATGGAAAAAGGTGAGAACTGTTTCTTTGTTGAACATGTTTTTTCAAAAACGGGGCTTTATTTTTATTGTTTCGAGATAGACGATACAAGATTTGTCTGTAGGGGAAAGGACGGAGGTTGTCAAACAACCGACAAGATGTCTCGGCTTTTTCAACAGACCGTCTATTCAAGCGAATATAAAGCTCCGAAAGGATATGTCGGCTCGATAATCTACCAGATATTCCCCGACAGGTTTAATATCGCAAAAAAAGGTGTGATAAAAACACCTTTTGAGGACAGAATTTTACACACGAATTTAAAAGATACCCCAAACTTTAGACCAAACGAAAACGGTAAAGTAATAAACAACGATTATTTTGGCGGAAATCTTGAAGGGGTCATTGAAAAGCTCGACTATTTGAAAGATCTTGGAGTTGGGGTTATCTATTTTAACCCGTTGTTCGAGGCCCACGCAAACCATCGGTATAATACCGCCGACTACCTTAACATCGACCCGCTTTTGGGGGATAACAAGACATTTAAAAAACTTTGTTCCAAGGCAAAAAGAAAGGGTATTAAAGTTATTATAGACGGTGTTTTCAGCCACACGGGGGACGACAGCATCTATTTTGACCGATACGGAAGATATAATTCAAACGGTGCATACAATAATCCAAACAGCAAGTATCGCAGTTGGTTCAAGTTTTCGGACGACGGAAGCTACCACAGTTGGTGGGGATTTGATACGTTGCCCGAAGTCAATGAAACTAATCCGTCGTTTATCGAATTTATCTGTGGCGAAAAAGGCGTTTTGGCATATTGGCTTAAAAACGGAGCGTCGGGTTTTAGGCTTGATGTTGCGGACGAACTTCCCGATGAATTTATCGTCAAGATAAACGACAGAATAAAAAGTTTTGGCGACGACAAACTTTTAATCGGCGAAGTTTGGGAGGACGCGACTACCAAACAAGCGTATGGAGTGAGAAGAAAGTATCTTCTCGGAAACGAACTTGACAGCGTTATGAACTATCCGTTTAAAGACGCGATACTAGGATTTATAAAAACAAAAAATTCGAAGAATTTCCACAAGTCTATTATGTCTATTGTCGAGAACTATCCAAAACCCATGCTTGACGTTATGATGAACTTTATCTCGACCCACGACACGATGAGGGCGATTTCCGCAATAATGCTTGACGGCGAGATGGACAAGGAGACACAAAGCGTTCAATATCTTAACCATGAGCAATATCTAACCGGCGTAGAGCTTTTAAAGCTTGCGATGGTTTTGGAGTTTACGTTGCCCGGCTTACCTTCTATTTACTATGGCGACGAGATAGGTATGCAAGGTTGCAAAGATCCGTTTAACCGTGGTTTTTTCCGTTGGGACGAGATAGACCAAAACATTTTGGATTTCACTAAACAACTGTCTAAACAAAGGCTTTCACACAAACAGTTCGAGCAAGGCGATTTTTTGCCAATTAAAACCGAACCTTTTGCGGTAGCTTTTTTAAGGAAAGATAAAAACGGTTGTGTCGGGGTTGGCGTTAATCTCGGTGACAAAGATTTAACGATTAAGTTTTCCGATAAAGTTTCTGTTGTCTGCCCTCCGTGGAGACATGTAATTGTAAACGTATAATGATAAGAAAAACCTATCATGTTTTGATAGGTTTTTATATTTTGAGCGACAAATACGGGAGGGCATAAAAGCCCTCCCGTATTGATATATATATTGTGAGCGCTAACCCTCTAGAGAATCTTGGGTTGGCTTTTGTTCGCTGTCCTGCTGTTCGTCCGTTTGCTCGTCCGTTTGCTCGTCCGTTTGCTCGTCTGTTTGCTCGTCCGTTTGTTCGTCTTCTTGCGGTTCGACTTCTTGCTCTGTGAAGCTTTCTATCGTGATAGATTTAATTATAACATCTCGCTCAGGTCGGTCGTATTCGTCCGTTTTAACCGCCGCTATCTCACGCACAACATCAAGTCCTTCGTATACCTGTCCCATTATTGTATACTTTCCGTCGATTGTTGGGCGGCCTCCGAGCTGTTTATATGCGTCGATAACTTCGGTTGGGTATTGGCCTTGTTCCATCTGAGTTACCATCTCGGTGCTTATTATTCCGTCCGAAATTATGTAAAACTGGCTGTAGTTTTGATCCTCTTTGTCGTTTGCAATCCCGACCGCGCCGGTAAAATGAAACAGCTCTTTGCTAGGCTCGTTCTCATATGGGTCGTTGAAGATGCTTTTGCCGCCGTCTCCAACCCCGGTGTGGTCGCCCGCTTGGATAATGGTGTCCGCTATTACGCGGTGGAACGTTAGCTCGTTGTAATATTCGTCTTTTACAAGTCCGGTAAAATTTTGAACCGCCAAAGGAGCTATGTCTCCAAAAAGCGCAATTCTAAACTCGCCCTTACTTGTGTCAACAACGGCTATCGTGTCTCCCTCTTTAAGCTCAAGGAGTTGTTTTATCTCGAAAGTTGGCTCGTTAATTGTTTCCGTTTGTTCGCTACACGAAAATAAAAGCGACGAAACGATAACAACCAAACAAACCGATAGTAACTTTTTTATCATAATTTAAGAAAATTCCTTCTATTGTTTTGGATTGACGATGTTGCGCCAATCGAGGTCGCCCCTTGCAAGGCTATGTATCAAAGCTTCCGCTGTCGCGATGTTTGTTGCGACGGGTATGTTGTGTACGTCGCAAAGCCGTAAAAGATTTATCTCATTAGGTTCGCTTTCTTTAGCCGAAATTGGGTCTCTGAAAAACAGAAGAAGGTCGATTTCATTACAGGCAATCCTTGCGGAAATCTGTTGGTCGCCGCCTTGATATCCACTCAAAAATCTTTGGATAGACATACCTGTCGCTTCTCCAACCAGTTTTCCAGTTGTTCCGGTCGCGCATATATTATGGCGCGAAAGAACTCCACAGTATGCAATACAAAACTGTACCATAAGTTCTTTTTTGGAATCGTGTGCAATTAACGCAATGTTCATTTGTCTTCACCTTTCAATGTATATGTTAATAATAAAATCTACCTTACTATAAGTGGAACTTCTCTTCCCAGAATTCTTTCGGCTATATTGGAAAAGACCGCCGAGCCCAGACCGGTTGGGTCGAGTTGGGATATGCCTGCCGCCGCCAACGCTATCTCGTCAAGTTCCGGAACAACCCCTAAAACCTGTAGACCGACCGTGTCTATAACATAGTCTAGGTTTGGGATTATCCCTCGTATAATTCTTTCGGGGATTAGGCGGTTAATAACCATTCTTATGTCGGACACGCGAAGATCGAAAAGTTTATCCGCAACATCGTGTGCGTCTCTTATGCTTGAGGGGTCGGGCGGTACAACGACAATCGCGCTGTTCGCAAGCTCTGCCGCCGCTATAATCGCTTGACTGTTAGGAGCGGTATCTATTATAACAAACTCGAACTGATTTGCAAGTCCGCTTAATATGTTTGAAAATCTTCCTATCGGCATTATTGCCGGTATAAATGGCGCCGACATTATACGAAGCCCTCTTGTTATCGAACTTTCCACAATAGCTTGGTGGACATCGCATTTTTCCGACAAAACATCGTGTATATTAAACACTGTGCTTGTCGTTGCAGCGCCTATGATATCTATCGAACGATAACCACTGTCAAGTTCTATTACAAGGGTTGAGTGTCCTTTTCTTGCAAGAGCCGCCCCGGCAAAAACCGCAACGGTAGACTTGCCGACGCCGTCTTTACCCGAAGCTACCATGATAATTGAGCCCATTATTAATTAATTCCTCCAAAAACTTTGCGCTTACTTTAAACAACACAAAGCTGTTTAAGTGTGTCGTACACCTCGCAGACGGGAAACCCCATTATATTATAATAATCTCCCTCGATTCGCGAGATGAATTTTGCGGCAAGACCTTGTATGCCGTAGCCCCCCGCTTTATCAAACGGCTCGTCGCTGTCGATGTATTGTTCGATTTCAGTTTGTGTGAGCTTAACAAAAAATACATCTGTCTTTGATACAAAACTTTTCGTTTCGTTTGGTGTGTATACGCAAACCCCTGTATACACGCTGTGTTTGTTATTGCTTAACATTAAAAGCATCTCTTTAGCGTGTGTCCTGTCTTTTGGTTTTCCCAAAATTTTGCCATCAACTTCAACCACGGTGTCACAGCCGATAACACAATTTTCGGGGTTATTTTGTGTTATATCCTCGCATTTTTCAACCGCTAAGGCAAGCGCTAGCTTTTCTGCCGAAAGGTTTTGCTCAAGGTTTTCCTCTTTGGTTGATGGAACAACCTTGAAATTTTCGGTTATAAGTTTAAGCAGTTGTGTGCGCCGCGGGGATTTCGAGGCTAATACTATATCCATTTAACGACGATATTCCTTTCTTGTGTGAAATCTTACAAAAAAAGGCGTTGTCATCGTCCAAGCTATATTTGCCCTCTTTGTTGTCTTTTATGAGATTAAAATCTATTTTTTTCCTGTCGAGCCAAATCCGCCCGAACCTCTTTCGCTTTCACTGAGTTTTTCGCAAACTTGCGTTTCAACACAAAGACAGTTGATTACCATAAGTTGAGCTATTCTGTCGCCGTTGTTTACGGTGTATTGTTCGTTTGAAAGGTTTATAAGCCCAACACCAATTTCGCCGCGATAATCGCTGTCGATAACTCCGACGGCGTTTGAAAGGGTTATTCCTTCCTTAATCGCAAGGCCACTCCTTGCAAAAACCAAAGCAACCGTGTCGGTTGAGGGAAGTTCAATGGCAATTCCTGTCGGTATGAGAGCCCTTTCGTTTGGCATGATTACAACAGGGTTTTCGATACAACTGTATAAATCCATTGCCGCCGCTCCCGGTGTTGCACGTTTTGGAACGATAGCTTGATCCTTAACCTTTAATATATTGAGTTTCATCTAGTTTAGAACATCCTCCGTCCACCCAAGGTCGGGCATCTGTCCCGTCTCGCCGTCTTGGAGTTTTTTGTTGACTGCTTGGGTATCAAAAAGCTCTTTTGTCGGAGAACCGCTATGGTTAACTAACTTACTGAACGCGTCGGTGTCCTGGAACCCCATGTCTTGTTGCTCTAACGGTCCGTCAGGCAAAGTTTCTGTGCCGAAAAAGTCGTCAAACTCGTCGGGATTAACGTTGCCGAGATTAGCAAAGATTTCGGTTATATCGGGATCTTTCGGTTTATTAACCTTTTTTATCTCTTTTGTGTTTCCTCTCCGTTGCCTTTGTCTCGACGGGGGAATTTCGTTTGGTATCGGCTGTGGGGCAGTTTGCGCTGTCCCCGACGGTTGACCCATTTGAACCGGCGAAAACTGTTGAGGTTGGTGCTGCTGTTGTTGTGACATTACGCCGACATTTGGGTTTGAAGGAGAGTATCCCGGCTGTATCTGCATGTTGTTGTGTGACATGTTTTGTTGTGGCTTGTTTTGAAGCGAGGCGTTTTGCTGTTGCGTAACCGTCTCGTCAAACTGCCCGCTTACGAAGTCGTGCGGTTTTGGGTTTTGTCCAAACGTTGTTTGTTCAAATTTTTGTGCCGGTTTATCATTTTTTTTTACATCGTCAACAATGTTTGCATTGTTAGCATTGCTTGCATTGCTTGTATTGCTTGTATTGCTCGTATTGCTCGCGCTGTTTGAATTTCCTGTGCCGCTAGCAACACCGGCGTTACTTGCATTGGCTTCGCTTATCGCTTTTTTGTCAATAGTTCTTGTGCTTATGTCTTCAACCATGTTATCGAGATACGACGTCATATCAAGTTCGTCGGTTTCGTTGCTGTTTCGTTTTTTTGGAATTTCTTTTCTTGGTGGAATAACTATCGGAACAAAATCGGTTTCCTCCGCTTCGTCAAATCCAACCGTTATATCGAAATCAAGTTCCGGGCTAAGTTGTTCAAGCGTTAAAGGCTCGGGCTTTACCTCGTCAGTTTTATTTACATTTCGGTTTTGACTGGACGGCTTTTCAAACTGTTTTGTGGCTTCGTTTTTTGTTTCTTCTTGATTTGTTTGTTCTGCCACCGGAGTTGATTTAAATTCTTCAAATATATTAGGCGCCTCGCCTTTTTCTTGTTGAACCGCTTGAGGGGTTTGAGTTTTTTGATCGTCCTCGTTTTTTTCGGTTGGTTCGACATCGTTGCTTTGTTTTACTTCGTCTTGTTTTAAATTTTCGTCTTGGTCTTTTTTGTCGTCTAAGTTTAGGTTGTCCTTTTTATCTTCGTTTGAAAGCTGTGAGTAAAGCTCCGGCTTCGTTTCTTTTTTTCTATAAAAACTGACAAGATCTTCCGCCACTTGTGCGCGCTTTTCCGCTTCGGCCATCTTCTTTTGTGCTTCAAGCATCTTGTTTTCTGCTTCGATAGTCTTGCCGGACGATTCCGCCTCGATCATCTCCTCAAGTATCTTAATGCTTTCGGAAAAATTCATTATCTCTTGTCCGCGAGACTCTAACGATTTCTCGAGATATTCTATCTGTTGAGCTTGGTTTTCCCCAAGCATCTTTAGGTTATCAAGTTCTTTGTCTCGCGAAACTATATAATCGTTAAGTGCGTTTATTCTCTCGTTAAGCGTAAGGTTTTCTTGTTCTGCCGTTTCTTTTTTTGTTTCAAGTTCAGCCATAGCGGTTTCAAATTCCGCAATCTTTGCCCTTAAAACATCGTCGGCGTTGCCCGACCGCGAAAGGCTGTCGAGTTGGTTTTTGGTTTTACCAAGTTGAGATTCTAAAAGTGCGCTTCTTTTTCTCTCCTCGTCATACATAAGTTTCGAGTTTGCGGCTTCCGAAAGATATTCTTTAATCTGGTTGCGCATATTAGAGGTAGATTTTTCCGATTTCTTGTATTTATCAAGATAACTTATTGCACACAAAATCGCGGTGTTCGTTAGCGAAACACCACTAGTCTCGGAAAACAATGCTTTGATATCTCGTTCCAAAGTCTCCGCAAGTTTGATAACATATGAATCTTGTTCGGCGGTTTGAATGCTAAATGTAACCCCACAAACCGAAACTTTAACTTTATTGTTGCTCAATTATACCACCTCGTAAAATACTTGCCTTTATTATAGTTACTTTAATTATAATAAAAATAACAAAAAAAATAAATAGTTTTTTTGGAATATTTACTAATTTTTTTAAATTAATTTTAAATCTGCCTTAATTAACATAAAATTTACAGTCGTTTATTATGAAATTAACAAAATAAATCGTGATTTCTCTTGATTTTATTCAAAAAAAATTATAAAATAATTAATGAACTCAATATTGAAAAGAGGATATAAATTATGCCACTCGTAAACACAAAAGAAATGTTCAAAAAAGCATACGACGGTAAATACGCCATTGGCGCTTTTAACGTAAACAACATGGAGATAATCCAAGGAATTACAGAAGCCGGAAAAGCTCTTAATTCTCCGTTGATTCTTCAAGTTTCGTCGGGCGCTCGTAAATACGCTCAACATAACTATCTTGTTAAACTTGTTGAAGCAGCTCTCCTTGAAACAGATCTTCCCATCGCCCTCCACCTTGACCATGGCGACACCTTTGAGCTTTGCAAAAGCTGTATCGACGGTGGTTTCACCTCGGTTATGATCGACGGTTCACACCACAGCTTTGAAGAAAACATCAAACTCACAAAGCAAGTCGTTGAATATGCACATGCCCACGGTGTAACTGTTGAAGGTGAACTTGGACGTCTTGCTGGCGTTGAAGACGACGTAAGTGTTTCGGACGAAGACGCGTCGTACACACGTCCTGAAGAAGTTGAAGAATTCGTAAGCCGCACAGGCGTAGACAGCCTTGCTATCGCTATCGGAACAAGCCACGGCGCGTTTAAATTCAAACCCGGCCAAAAACCACAACTTCGTTTCGATATCCTTGAAAAAGTTTCAGAACTTCTCCCCGGCTTCCCGATAGTTCTTCATGGTGCATCTTCGGTTATCCCCGAGTATGTAGCAATGATCAACCAATTTGGCGGAAACATGCCGGACGCTATCGGTATTCCCGAAGATATGTTAAGAAAAGCCGCCGAGATGGCTGTTTGCAAAATCAACATCGACAGCGACCTTCGTCTTGCAATGACGGGAACACTCCGCAAATACTTTGCGGAAAATCCGGGACATTTTGACCCAAGACAATATCTTTCGCCCGCAAGAACCGCTATCAAAGGCATGGTTGAGCACAAAATCAAAAGCGTTCTCGGTTGCGACGGAAAAGCTTAAATTTAATTTAATTTTTAAAAAACAAATCTCTTTACGGAGGTTTGTTTTTTTTTGGCTAATACAAATGGGTCTGTGACGAAATGGAACAAAATTCGTCACTGACCCATGGTCAGTCGGTTTGAAACACGTATTGTATAAACACAAAATTTTTAACACGAATATTTCTTTTTAATTCGTAAACAATAAGATTGTCAAAACGATAAAGGAGAGATATTATGACACTTAAAAAAAGCGAAACATTTAACAATCTAATTAAAGCATACGCAGGGGAATGTCAAGCACATGTAAGGTACCAGTTTATATCATACGGCGCAAAGCAAGCGGAACTTTTTGAACTTCAAAAGGCAGTTGATACTATTGTACTAAACGAATACAACCACGCAAGGATGTATTACAGCGAAATTCAAAAAGCCGACAAACAAACTCTAGACAACCTTGAGGTTTGTGCCGGTTATCCGTTTAAAGAAAAGTGGAATCTTGAAGACAACCTTAAATTTGCCGCAGAGGATGAAACGGCGGAACACGAAAAAATCTACCCGGAATATGCGAAAGTTGCCCGAAAAGAGGGTTTTGAGGAGATTGCAAAACTTTTTGATCTTGTTGCGTGCGTCGAAGAATGTCATAAAAAACAACTAACACAACTCCATGAACAACTAACAAAAGGAACGATGTACAAGCGTACAAAGGCGATTAAATGGAAATGTGCTTGCTGTGGACATGAAGCAACGGCAAAACAAGCGTGGGAAATTTGTCCGCTTTGTAAAGCGCCACAAGGAAACGTCATGCTAAATTTGGAAGACAACTAATTAAACGACCGGGAAAACTTTATGCAAAAGAAAAAGGCTTGGTATATTAAGATGTAGATACACACTTAATATACTAGCCTTTTTTAGGTTGTGAGAATTAACCGTTAACTAAATTAATGTTGGAGTTTATTTCTTTTTGACTTGCTTTTTTGTTTTGAAGTTTAGATATAACTGTCATAACAATCGTGAACAATACAAGAACAGCTATCGAAACGACAATTCCTAAAGGGTTGTCTTGAATGTTTCCGGCAGTGTGCCCTAGGTAAACATATACCGCGGTGCCCGGTATCATTCCGACAAATGTTGCCACGGCATAGCTGAGATATTTTATCCCCAAAACCCCCGAAAGGTAGTTAACCGCATTAAAAGGAAACAGTGGAATAAGTCGTGCATACATCATGAACACAAACCCGTTTTTTTGCGCTTTTTCGGTTGCCGTTTTGATAAACGACCCATCTTTAAAATATTTTGTGATAACATCTTTGCCGAGTATTTTTGCAACGAAATATGCGAGGTGACATCCAAGGTTAGAGCCGATAACAACCAGCACAAGTCCCCACCAAAAACCAAAAATAGTTCCGCCGAGTATCGTAAGCGCCGAACCCGGAACCGCAAAAACAACCGCTACGGCGTAGGCCGCTATAAATATAAACGGTGCGTAGGGGTTCGCTTTAATGGATTCAAGGAACAAAAGCAAGCTGTCTATGTTAAGGTAGTCTCTTAAAAGAATTGCCGCGACTATAAGCGCCGCAACTATTGCAATTTTAATCTTCATTTTCTTTATTGGTCCTTTCAAACATAACAATTTTGTACATACGTATAATGCCGGTTAAAAACACAAGCGCTATAAATATAAGTAAAAACATATCAAGGTATTTAGGGAAAATAAGCATAAGAGTAAACACGATAAACGTCTCGGTTCTCTCGACTATTCCAACGTCGTAGTGCATACTTTTTTTGCCTTCGTTTTGAAAAAGTGAGCCGGCAAGCATAAACGTAGAAAAGTTAAAAAGCACGCTCACGAAAAACAAAAGATAGATAAGCGCATTTTGAGGGGCATAAAAGAAAAACCCCAAAATAACCGCCGCTTCGACCATCCTGTCAAATACGAGATCGAGATAGCCTCCAAGTTTAGAGGTTTTTCCTGTTAGCCGTGCTACCGTTCCGTCCAACACATCGAGAGCACCCGAAACCCAAAGCAAAACCGCCGCAATCGGAAACTTTGAGAACGCAATGAAAACCGCAGAGACAACCCCAACAACAAATGCGAGCGTTGTTATTTGGTTTGGGTGTAGCTTTGTCAACAAACTGTATTTTGCAAAACCGTCCACACATTTTTGAATATAACCCCGAGCTCTTGTGTCCAACATAAAAAAATCCCCCTTAAAAATGTTTTTATCTTGTTACAATTTTTAAAAAAATCCCACAAAGCATATGTCTTTATCTAGTTACAATTTTTTTTATTAGTGACATCTGCCAAGCCTTTGCAGATTGTTTAAAATCAAGTAGTGCGAGCGAACTTATTATCTCGCTTTGGATTGGATATTGATATCTAAGCGACATGGCGGACGAAAGTTTCATCTTTTTGCTCACCATCATCGAAAGTAACGGCAAAAGATCGCCGGCTTTATCCGAAACTATCGATGCTCCGACAACAATTTTTTTGCTGTTTAAAATAACTTTAACATATCCTTGTCGGTCGTCGTCTGCTTTTGCGCGGTCGTTTTGCGAAATCGGAAGTTTATAGGTATAGCCGTAAACTCCGAGTTGTTTCGCTTGTTGCTCAAGATATCCGACATGTGCTACTTGTGGAACTGTATACGTTGTCCACGCCATGTTGGCATAGCTTGCTTTGAACATGTTGAAAATCAGAGCGTTTTTAACCACAACGCCGGCCTCATATCCCGCCGCATGTGTGAACAAAAATTTGCCTTTAACGTCTCCGCAAGCGTAGATATTTTTGACGCTTGTCCGCAAGTAGTCGTCAACCTCTATAAAACCGCGTTTGTCCGTTTTAACCCCAACTGTTTCAAGCCCGATATCCTTTGTGTTTGGCTCTCTTCCAAGCGCAACCAACAAAACATCACACGGAATATCGGTTTCGTTTTCGCCCGACAAAACGCGAACAATCGTCTCGTCGCCTTGTTTAATAACCTCTTTTATCTCATATCCTAAAAAGAGTTTGACTCCGTCGTTTATTAAAGCTTGTTGCATGATAGGTCCCGCTTCCGGCTCGTCCTTTACAAAAAGACCGTCAAGCCTGTCGATGACAGCAACGTCACTTCCAAGGTGGCAAAAGCCTTGACCAAGTTCAAGCCCAATTGGACCTGCCCCAAGAACCACAATTCTCTTGGGTAACTGTTTAAGTTCGAATATATCTTCGTTTGTGTAGTATCTAACTGTGTCAAGCCCTTTAATCGGCGGTACCATAGCGGTTGAACCGGTTGAAATGACGATTTTTTTTGTTTTGAAGATTTCGCCGTCAACAGATATCTCGTTTTTTGAAACTATCTTACCTTTTCCAAACCGAACATCGACGCCAAGACCCTCAAAACGTTCTTTTGAGTCGTGTGGTTCGATTTCGGCTATCACGTTTGCAACACGTTCCATTATATTGCTTAACGACGTGTCATACTTTGGTTTTGAAAAACCATAGCTTTCGGCGTCGTTCATGCTTTTCGCAAGGTGCGCCGATTTCAAAAACGTTTTACTTGGAACACAACCATAGTTGAGGCAGTCGCCCCCCATCTTTCGGTTTTCAACCAACAAAACCCGAGCGCCCATAGAAGCTGCCGCGGAAGCCACCACAAGTCCACCGCTTCCGGCACCGATTATAGCTATATCATAAATTATGTTATCGCCCATTTTTCCCCTCCTAAAATTTGGTTTAATTTATTATATAGTCATATCATATATAAACTATTAACAAATTATCACTAAATCTTAACTTTTCTTATCAAGTATAATTTTAGAAGGGGGAATTGTATTAATTATATCAACCAAAAAAAACTATTGACATACTGTGTATCATACACTATAATTAAACACACAGTAACATAGGAGGCACAACAATGGATGAATTTGATACAAAAGAACTTGTGAGCTCTCTCGTGCTTGAGCTTAGGCGAGGGGTTGTTATTCTTCTGTCTCTCGGACAGCTAAAGACCCCAACACATGGATACAACCTTGTTCGACAGTTTCAACAAAACGGAATACCGGTTGAAGCAAACACGCTTTATCCGCTGTTAAGACGGCTTGAGACACAGGGGCTTTTGAAAAGCGAATGGGACACATCGGGAGCAAAACCAAAAAAATTCTACACCACTACCGAAAAAGGTGTTGAGGTTTTTAAAACGGTTAAAAAACAATGGAAAGAATTTTCGCAAAATGTAGAAAATTTATTGGAGGAGAAAGATGGATAAACTTATTGAGAAATATGTATTTGGTTGTATACGAGGGTTGCCTAAAAAGATGCGAGACGACGTTTCAAACGAGATACGCTCGCTCATATCCGACATGTTGGACGACCGTTGCGGCGAGGTTTTGCCGACCGAAAAAGATGTTCGCGTGGTACTTGCCGAGCTTGGAACACCGCTTGAACTTCGACAGAAATATATATCTACTAAAAACGAGAGTTTAATAAGCGGAACATATTTATATGTGTTTAAAAGAGTTTTTTTTCTCGTTGCGGTTGTTTTTTGTTCAGTTCTTACGTTAGGGCTTGTTTTTTATTTTATTTCAGACGGGTTTTCGTTTGAGAAATTAAATTGGACTTTTAGTTCGATAGTTACCGGGCTTCTCGCGGCGTTTGGCGGAACAACGCTTGGCTTTGCGTTGCTTCAACATTTCGGGGTAGACATCGACTACACGCGAAACATCGACAATCTCGAAGCACCACCAAAGTCGGGCAAAGACCCAAAAGTTGTTTCCAAAGTCGATTCAATTATCGAGATAGTTGTCGGAATACTTCTGCCTATTGTTCTGTTGATGTTTAACGACATAGCATTTTATCTCGAAACTTCCGAAAACCCCGGCGCGCCGTATGTCTACAGAATTATAAATCAACCGGCGTTACTTGAATATTTTTATCTTTTTATAATTTCAGTGGCCCTTGGCATAGCAAGCATTTTATATAGTCTTCACCAACGTGTATACAATAAAAAGGTTTTAATAGTAAACAGTGTAAGTAATGTAATTCAACTTGCCATAGTTGCGTTTATTTTGTTTGAGACAACTGTATTTATTTTCGGACAATTTAGTGGGGTGGTTATGGGCTTGTTTGTTTTGTTTGCCGTTATAGATACTGGAAGTGTTGCATATAAGGTGGTTAAATACAACTTTAAAGCTACATCAAATAATAAATAATTCGTAGTCTAATCTTTTTAGAGCAACTCTTTTTGTCAGAAGGGTCTAACGCCCCTTTGTAAATTGTTTTGGGGCGGGGGGAGTTTCGACTCTCCCCCTTTGTCCCCCGACACCCCCAAAACCCTCTCAAC
>CAYJJR010000047.1:0-18088 GCA_964370565.1 uncultured Oscillospiraceae bacterium
GACGACGACAGCTCGTCCGACACAACCACACCGCCGACAGGCGAAGACGACGACAACTCGTCCGACACAACCACACCGCCGACAGGCGAAGACGACGACAGCTCGTCCGACACAACCACACCGCCGACAGGCGAAGACGACGACAGCTCGTCTGACACAACCACCCCGCCGACAGACACTACAGTTCCGTCGGCAACGGACAGCACACCGCCGACAGACAGCACAGCTACACCTCCTGTGGACACAGCTACACCTCCGGCAGACACTACAGTTCCACCGACAACCGGTTCTGTCACAACCGAGCCTTCTCCACAGTCCGAGCTTGAGGCAGTAGTGTAAACACACAGATAGGGATAGAAAAACCCGAAATGTAGTTATATTAAAGACGCTATAAAGCAATAATTTTAAAGAACAACAAACCGAAGATTAGATCTTTGTAGGTTTGTTGTTCTTTTATGTGTGGTTAACTTTCCAAGCGTCAACAAGCAAAATAAAAACTTGTTGACGAATGTTTTTTGGAAGCTTTCTGAATAGCCTGTATTTCATATTAAGTACGACCTTTCAAATTGGTTGAAACAGGGGAATAAACAACAGGTGTATTTTGAATTAAAACTTAAAAGCTTGTCATAATTTTTGTAAGTTTGGTTTTGTGGTTAGATTATACAACAATTGAATATGGAAAATCATCGGTTAAAACAAGGCAAAATTATGGCAAAAAGCTCCGCCATGCGGGCGGAGCTCATGAAAATACTTCTTGATTCGCTTCGCTCATCATTTTGCACCGATGGTGCAAAACCGTAGTATTTCTATAATTTAAAGCTTCATCAAATGGAAAAAGCTCCGCCATGCGGGCGGAGTTTTTTAAAGCTTCATCAAATATAATATAGTTAAACAAAACTATGTGTGGGGGGTTGCCTTTTACTTTGATTTTGCTATAATAGAGAAAAGCCGAGGCTTTTGGCTTCGGCTTTTCTTTTTCTATCTACGCTTAGCGAGATAGTTTTTGCGCAGTTGCTCGAACAACTTTTTGCGGAGAGGTTCGGGCGAATTTTTTCGGAGAGGTTCGGGCAACTGCATCCATGCTTTGTAACTCATTTTTGCTTTCCTTACAAAGGGAGGTCTTTTTTTGATTTCTAGTCTATTTCGCTAAATATAAATTTAGCGAAATAGACTACAGAAAAAAACCTTTATTTTCGTCTTAATTAAAGTTATAATAAAATAAGCAAGATTTTAGCGACGCTCCGTTGTTTGTTATGAGTTTATTTTTTCATCTAAATAAATCTAAATCATTAGTTATTTCTTGTTTTTATTTTTGTATTTTTTTTATAAGTTAACAAGCCTTTTCTATTTAACTTAATCTTGTTTTAATTTTTTAATTATGCCTTTTTTACCTTTTATATATACAAATTTATATACAGACAATTATTCAAATATTTTAGAGGTTTTTGCTTTATGTTTAATGACGCCCCCGACATCGTTAAGGAATTTCTTTTCTATATCGAAACTATTAAAAACCATTCCTCCAAAACTGTTGACGGTTATTATATAGACCTTAGAACATTTTTCCGTTTTATTAAGCTTCAAAAAGGAATGGTTGATGGCGATACCGAATTTAAAGATATCTCTATCAAAGACGTTGATTTTGAGATTGTTAAATCTATAACAACCCTCGATATATATGAGTATTTAAGTTTTATTAAACGCGAAGCTTTGAACGACACAAAAGCAAGGGCCCGAAAGCTGTCCTGTCTTCGGGCGTATTTTGGGTATCTTTGTAATAAGGTCAACAAGCTTGAAACAAATCCCGTCGCCGACATCGAGATACCGTCGATTCGTAAATCCCTCCCGAAATACCTAACCCTTGAAGAAAGCGTCGAGCTTTTAAACAGCGTTTCGGGCGACTTTTACGAACGAGATTATCTTATATTAACCCTTTTTCTAAACTGTGGTATGCGTCTTAGCGAGCTGGTTGGAATTAACGTGTATGACATTCGAGAAGACACAGTCAAAATAACCGGTAAAGGAAACAAAGAAAGGCTTGTCTATCTTAACGATGCGTGCATGTTTGCCGTTGGAAACTATCTTGCGGTTCGCGGCGAGCTTTTAAAGGGAGATAAATCAGAACCAGCATTGCTGTTAAACCGTAATGGCCGACGGTTGACCGGTCGCCGTGTTGAACAGATAGTTGAAAATTACCTTAAACTTTCCGGACTTTCTAACAAAGGTTACTCTCCCCACAAACTCCGCCACACCGCCGCAACGCTCATGTATCAACATGGCGGAGTAGACATGTTGGCGCTTAAAGAGATATTAGGACACGAACACGTTTCTACCACCGAAATCTACACACATATTGGCAACGAGGGACTCCGAAAAGCAATGAGCTCCTCTCCCCTTTCAAGGGTTAAGATAAAAAAGAAGAAATCAAACGATGAAGGTTCTAAAGATCGAAACTAGAAAGGTTTGTAACAACACCCCTAAACAAGCAACCACGCTGTTGCAAACAAAGCTCGCAACAAGACTTGCCGAGTATTCCGATTTATCTTGTGAATGTTCACACCCAAAAAAAATCGTTTCAAACTGTTTGTTTGAAAAATATATTCCGTTTTTGCAAAGATTTATTAATGCGAAAGCTTTTAAAATAAACGCCGGCATAAATATAATCGAGCTGTAAAGCAAACCTCTTAAACCATATATAACACAAAGATTTCCGCAAAATAAACCTATTCCAAACCCCTTTAACATAAGTATCGGCGACAGAATAAATGTTCCGAACGGAGAAAAAGAAACCGCAAGACAGAAAAACAATAAAATAAGTTCGGGAAAAAACCACGTAATAAACGTTAAGAAAGAAACGTTTAAACCTGTTTCAAGTATTACAGTTAACTGGTTTTCGATAATCGTAACAATTGCGTTACCTCCGTACCCAACCACTAACGAACCCAACAAAGCTCCCATCAAAACAATTATTAGACAAGCGTAGTATGGCGCTTTAGTTCTGACAAGTTTACGTTTTTGGTTAAGTTTGAAATTTCTTAAAAAAGAACTTGTTATAATCAAAATAAAAAAACTATCCTTTCAACACCGCTAAAACAGACCGTTATAAATGTTTACGATGAAAGGATAGTTTTTATTCGTTTTTATTAAATTTTATTTTGAAAGTTGTTTTGAACGCTCAACCGCGGCGTCAAAACCTTTTTGGATAGCGGTTTCAAATCCGTTTTCAGACATAGCTTCAAGGCCGGCTATTGTCGCGCCTTTTTTTGAACACACCATGTCTATTAGCGTGTCTATCTCTATTCCCGAGTCTAAAATCATCTTTGCGCTGCCTATCAACGTACCCGCCATCATTTTAAGCGACATTGAAAAATCAAGGCCATGTTTTTCTGCATGAAGTGCCGTTGTTTTTGCAAATTGATAGATGAACGCCGGGCTACTTGAGTTTACCGGTATTATCTCGTCAAACTTATCGGACGGAATTTCAAAAACCTCGCCCATACAACCGAATATCTCGGACACAACTTTATAGTCGTCGTCTTTGATGTTGTTCGGTTTTGCAATCGCCGTCGTTCCAAAACCCAACATTAAAGGTGTGTTTGGCATAGTTCGCACAACGGGACAGATGTCCAAAACGGCATCAACTATCTTTTGATGTGAGATACCGGCGGCTATCGATACAATTATATGATCAACTGTTAAAAAGTCTTTTATCTCGTCTATGACCTCGAAAAACACCTGGGGTTTTACGCATAGAAAAATAATTCCGGACTTCCCTATTGCGTCTTTGACGTCTTGTAAAAGCTCCACGCCGTCAATTGCTTGCCCAGCATACGGGTCATAGGCGTATATATTGTCAAGAGTCTTTAAAGAGTTTCCTACAATTCCTCCCGCAATAGCTTTCGCCATGTTTCCAAAACCTATAAATGATATGTTCATATTTTTTTCCTTTATATAATCTCCGCCTTACGGCGGAGCTATTGGAAATACTTTTTGGCTCACTTTGTTCGCCATTTTGCGCTTCGCACAAAAAACAAAGTATTTCTATGTACTCCGCCGCAAGGCAGAGTTTTTATCTAATCCTTCTTTTAAATTTCATTGAGCTTCCGATAAACCCGCCCATTCCGCTCGCCGTTATAACCATGATAGAAAGGTACAACGTTTTTTGGTTAAGCCCGCTTTGCATTATAACTGCGGACACAAACAGAAGTATTATAAAAACCGCAAACCCTAAGACAAACCCATATACCATTCCGAAATTTTTACTTAATCGCCCCACCGTAAGTGTAGCTAAAAAAACAGCGACCACCGGAAGAATTATCGCTATTTGACTGTACATTACGTGCGCAACGTCTACACGCGTTAGGATTAACGCCACAAGGCAAAGCAAAGCGAATTCGATAACACAAGCCATTCCAAAAGCTATCGAAACGTTTTTCACAATACATGCTATCGCCCCATTTGTGTTTCTGTTTATTTTTCTGATTACTTTTTTATTGTTCAAGAGAACACCCCCAAAGGATTATCTTTTTATACAAGATATTCTCTTTGAGGGTTAATTATTCTTTGTTACTCGTCCAGTTTTAATTTTTCAACAGATTGAATTGCCCAGTTTTTAATTCTAATCTTTGTTCTGTCTGCACCGGTTTCCATTAAGATAGTGTCATCTTTAACGCTTATAACGCGTCCCACGATACCGCCTATCGAGATAATTCCGTCGCCGACTTCGATGTTGCTACGCATCTCTTTGTCTTTTTTCTCTTTCTTTTTTTGTGGTCTAATGAGCAAAAAGTAAAAGATGGCAACCATTCCGACCATCAAGATAATCGGTGATAATGATGAAGCCATAGAGGTTTCTGTCATGATAATTATTTCTCCTTATTTGTTTTTATTATTATACAATAAATATTGGGTTTTAGCAACAGAAAATTATATTCTTACGTCAAGTTTATTTGTATATTTATTTTTAAATTCGTCAAAACAGTCGTTTTCAATACTGTGCCTTATCTTTTCCATAAGCTTGTTGTAAAAATAAAGATTGTGCACAACCCCAAGGCGCAAACCCAACATCTCTTTTGCACGGTAAAGATGGCGCAAGTACCCCCTTGTGAAGTTTTTGCAAACAGGACAATCACATTCACTGTCTATGGGCTTTTGGTCAAGCGAATATTTTTCGTTGTTGATATTGATAACTCCGCTCCATGTGAAAAGATGTCCGTGGCGTCCGTTTCGGCTTGGCATTACACAATCAAATATATCAACTCCGCGCGACACAGCCTCTATAATGTTTTCAGGCGTTCCAACACCCATAAGATAACGGATCTTGTTTTGTGGCATAAACGGCTCTACAACTTCGATAATTCGATACATTTCTTCTTTAGGTTCGCCAACCGCAAGGCCTCCAATCGCGTAACCGTCAAGATCAAGTTTTTCAATCTGTTTCATGTTTTCAATGCGTATATCTTCAAAACATCCGCCTTGATTTATCCCGAACAAAAGCTGATTTTTGTTTATAGTGGTGTCAAGCGAATTAAGCCTTGTCATTTCGGCTTTGGAACGCTCAAGCCATCTAACCGTCCTTTCGCACGACTTGACAACATATTCATACGGCGACGGGTTTTCTATACATTCGTCAAACGCCATAGCAATAGTGCTCGCAAGATTAGACTGTATTCTCATGCTTTCTTCGGGACCCATGAATATGCTTCGTCCGTCGATGTGCGATCTGAACGTTACGCCTTGTTCCTCTATCTTGCGAAGTTTTGAAAGTGAAAAGATCTGAAACCCGCCGCTGTCGGTTAATATCGGTTTTTTCCAACCGGTAAAGCTTTGAAGCCCTCCGAGTTTTGCAACGGTTTGATCGCTAGGCCTCAAGTGAAGGTGGTATGTGTTACAAAGCATAACTTGCGTTTCGATATCATGAAGGTCGGAAAACGACAACCCACCCTTGATTGCGGCGGCGGTTGCAACGTTCATAAACGCCGGAGTCTTAACAGTTCCGTGTACCGTTTGAAAATCTCCCAGCCTTGCTTTTCCATTTGTTTTAATAAGTTTATACATAATTTCGTTTCTTTCCTTTTTAAATCGAGTTAACCGATAAACATGGCGTCGCCAAAACTGTAAAATCTATAGTTGTTTTTAACAGCATGTGAATATGCATTCATCGTGTTGTCGTATCCCGCAAACGCCGAAACCAACATAATAAGACTGCTTTCGGGCAGATGAAAATTTGTTATCAAGCAATCTATGACCCCAAATTTATAACCGGGATATATAAATATATCTGTATCCCCCTCACACGCAACTATCTCACCGTGGGTTTTATACATAGCTTCAAGCGTTCGGCAAGAGGTTGTCCCGACTGCGATAACTCTGCCACCGCTTTGTTTAGTTTTCGCTATCGTTGCTGCGGAATTTTTCGATATAGAATAGTGTTCGGTGTGCATAATATGTTGTGTAATGTCGTTCGCCTTTACAGGGCGAAAAGTGCCTAATCCTACATGTAAAGTGACCTTCGCTATTGCTACTCCCTTTTGTTCAAGCTTGTTTAAAAGCTCGTCGGTAAAATGAAGTCCCGCTGTCGGCGCTGCGGCAGAACCGAGAGTGTCGGCATACACCGTTTGATAACTGTCGCCGTCGCATACAGGATTTTCGATATAGTGTGGAAGCGGAAGAACCCCAACGTTTTCGATAACTTCAAAAAAAGTCTTTGAACTGTCGAATGAAAAATCAACAATTCTCTTCCCGTCTTCGATTTCTTGTACAATCTCGCCAAACAGCTCGTCTTGACCAAAAACAACCCTTGCGCCTTTTTTAAGACGTTTGCCGGGTTTTGCAAGACATTCCCAAACGTCGCCCGAAAGATTTTTTAAAAGCAGAATCTCAACCGCACCCCCGCTTTCGGGTTTGTTCCCAAGCAGACGTGCCGGCAAAACTTTGCTGTCGTTAACAACCAAAGTGTCACCTTTTTGTAGATAATCTAATATATTATAGAAACAGCTGTCGGATATTTCGCCTGTGTTTTTGTCAACAACAAGCAATCGCGAGCTATCTCTAGGGTTTGCCGGTTGTTGTGCAATGAGGTTATTGGGCAAGTTGTAGTAAAAAAGTGATTTATCCATCTATATTTTCCTTAATTTAAGCATTGACATTATATTAATTTCGATGTTACTATTTAATGTAGTTTAATACTTAGATATAGTTACCTTATAGATTATATTGCATAAAGCTTTTATTTTCAAGCTTTAATACTAGTCTTTGAAAAAACTGTATAAATTGAATAAAGTAAGTGAGGATTTTTTATGAGCAAAAAAAAGATAGCAATTGTCGGCGCAACCGGAATGGTTGGAAGAACATTTCTTGAGGTTCTTGAAGAATATAAAATGACCGACTATGATTACACACTTCTCGCCTCTGCTAGAAGCGCCGGAAATGAAGTTGAGTTTATGGGCAAAACCCATATAGTTAAAGAACTTACCGAGCAAAGCTTTGATGAAGGGTTTGACATCGCTCTTTTCTCGGCAGGTGGCGGAACAAGCGCACAGTTTGCCCCGATAGCCGCCGAAAAAGGCGCAATTGTAATCGACAACAGCGCACAGTGGAGAATGGACAAAAAAGTACCACTCGTTGTCCCTGAAGTTAACCCCGAAGATATCGACTGGCAAAGCGGCATTATTGCAAATCCCAACTGTTCGACTATCCAAGCGGTTGTCGCGCTAGCTCCGCTACACAAAGAATACAAGATTAAAAGAATTATTTATTCGACCTATCAAGCGGTTTCGGGAGCAGGCGTCAAAGGACACAACGACCTTGAAAGCGGTGTTAAAGGTTTTTATGAAAGCAAAGAATATCCCCTTGAAAAATTCCCATACCCTATCTTTAACAACTGTATCCCCCACATCGACGTTTTCTTAGAGGACGGATATACAAAAGAAGAACGTAAAATGATTTTGGAGACACAAAAAATTCTTCACGACGATAACATAGCAGTAACCGCAACTACTGTACGTGTGCCTGTTTTTAACTCACACAGCGAGTCTATCAACATTGAATTTGAAAAACCGTTTGAAGTCGAAGACATCAAAAAACTTCTCGCAAATTCGCCGGGCGTCACCGTTGTGGACGACGTACAAAACAACAAATATCCCCTACCCCTTGACGCCACAGGACACGACGACGTGTTTGTCGGCAGAATTCGCCGCGACACAAGCGTTGAAAACGGCCTTAACCTTTGGTGTGTAAGCGATAACATTAGAAAAGGTGCCGCTTCAAACGCAGTTCAAATTGCAAAATTAATTCTTGACAAATAAATATTTTTAAGGAGTTTTACCATTGAAACAAAGTCTTTTCAAAGGCGTTTGCACGGCTCTCGTGACGCCGTTTAAGGACGATTTAACAGTGGATTATAAAGCCTTAGGAAGATTAATTGATTACCAACTTAAAAACAACGTAGATGCCCTTTTGGTTTTTGGAACTACGGGAGAAAGTTCGACGTTAAGCGACGACGAAAAGATGTCGATACTTGAATTTACAGTTGAAAGAACACAAGGAAAAGTTCCGATAATAGCCGGAACCGGAAGCAACAACACAGCCCACGCCGTAAGCTTGTCTAAACAAGCACAAAACAAAGGCGCTCGGGCTGTTTTGATTGTAACCCCCTACTACAACAAAACAAGCCAAAACGGACTTTTTGAACACTTTAAAGCCATATCAAACGAAATTGATATTCCGATAATGGTGTATAATGTTCCAGCAAGAACAGGAATGACGATTGAACCTGAAACCTATCTAAAGCTTTCCGAGCTGAAAAATGTAGAGTATGTTAAAGAAGCCTCGACCGACATTGAGATGATAAAAAAATCGATTGAAATCACACAAGGCAAACTTAGTTTTTATTGCGGCAACGACGACATGACGGTTGAGGTTATGAAACTCGGAGCTTTGGGGGTTGTTTCGGTAACCTCAAATCTTGTTCCAAAAAGGTTTGAAAAGCTTACAAAACTCTGTCTTGGCGGGAGTTTTGAATCGGCCGAACCTGAACTTCAAAACATGTTGCCGCTTATTAAAACTATGTTTATCGACATAAACCCGATACCGATTAAATATGCTTTAAGTTTAGTTGGTATATGTAAATCGTCGCTTCGTCTGCCACTTGTCGAAACAAACGATAAAAATAAAAAAATAATAGAAAATCAACTAAAAATTAACTAATTTGAATTTACTTTTTAAATTGAATTTGATATACTTATTAAACTAATAAAACGCTTTAACATTGCGGACACGGCAAGCCGTGTCCGTTGATTTTTCAAGTTATAGAAAGAACGGTCTTTTTTTATGTTTAAACTTCTTTCCGAGCCGGTTAACCTAACGGTTGGAAACCCAATTAAAAAAATAGTGCTTTTTATGATACCTATGCTACTCGGTAATATAGCACAACAGTTATATAACACGGTTGACAGCATTATTGTCGGACAGTTTAGCGGAGACAACGCTTTGGCGGCGGTCGGAAGCGCGGGGCCTATCCTTAACTTGATGATTGTCTTTTTCGTTGGTATATCCATAGGTTCCGGTATAATGGTTTCACAATATTTCGGAGCACAAGACAAAACTAATCTATCGGCGGCTATTGAATGTTGTATCTATCTTTCCGCTGTTTGTTCGATATTCCTAACAGTTGTAAGCCCTTTTTTATTAAGACCTCTTTTAGAACTTATCGGAACACCAAAAACGCTTATCGACCAAAGTTATCACTATCTGCTTATTCTGATGCTTGGCAACGCGGGGCTTGTTTTTTTCAACATAATCTCGGGGGTAATTCGAGGGCTTGGCGACTCTATGTCTCCGCTTATATACCTTCTTATTTCAACCGTAATAAATATTGTTTTAGATCTTGTTTTTGTCGCATATTTTGATATGGGCGCGGCAGGTGTAGCGCTTGCAACCGCTATTGCCCAGTTTGTTTCGGCTTTTTTCTGTGTTGCGCGCTTGCTTAAGATGCAAAACAGTTTTAAACTAAACTTGAAAAAACCAACCTTCAAACGGTTTCACCTTGGAACAATTTTTCGTCTTGGAATGCCGGCCGGGCTTACACAAGTAATTATTTCGTTCGCTATGATAGCGGTTCAATCGCTGACAAACACGTTTGGCGAGATGTTTATAGCCGCCAATGTTATAGTAATGCGTATAGACAGTTTTGCTATGTTACCAAACATGTCGTTTGGTAACGCCATGAGCACCTACGCCGCGCAAAATATCGGAGCCGGAAAGATGGACAGGGTTACAAAAGGAGCAAAACAAGGAACTCTTTTTGCGACGGGACTTTCGATAGTCATAACTATGCTTTTACTTTTGTTTGGCGAGCTTCTTATGGGGATATTCACTTCAACCGATGCTTTAGTTGACCTTAGCATGAGAAACATGCGGATTTTGGCGCTGGGATACATCGCCATGGCGGTTTCACAAAGCCTGTCGGGAGTTATAAGGGGCGCAGGCGACACGATGGCGCCGATGTGGATTTCACTGTTGACGATAGTTGTTGTACGTGTTCCGCTAGCTTATATTTTTGTATATTTCACAACATCCCCGGAATTTCCGAACGGAAGAAGCGAAACTATGTTTATCTCGCTTCTGATTAGCTGGATATTTGGTGCGCTTGTAACGCTTGCGTATTATAAGTTTGGAGGGTGGAAGAACAAGGCTCTGTAGTATAAAAACACAAAAAAACGAGGAGGGCAAAAGCCCTCCTTTTCCTTTAAAATTTGCGCACAAAAAATAAACGTGCTAAAAATCACCGAATGTTTCGCAAATGATCTTTTGCACGTCTATTATATAATTTTAGATTATGTATTTTAAAAGAAAACAAGCTTGCAAGCAAGGCAAACCGTTACACACCGCCCAGCTTTGCCATGTTGGGGCAAGCCCCAAACCCCAAGATTGCCCCGAAGTGGGACGGCTGTGCATCGTTGTTTGAATTTATTGTCTAAAACAGGTTTCGTTTGCAACTCGATACCGTTTTGGTACTGAGTTGACATAGCCTAAGCATTAAAAACAGCAAAAAAGTTCTCAAAATCAGTTTTGCAACTGCACCTCTTCATTCGAGGTATGAAAAATATGCGCGCCATAGCGGTGCACGTTTATGTCCAGAGTTTTTTCGGTGTAGCAATTCCCTGCAATGTGATTTCGCTTTTCAACCACTAAGCAACTTTTACCCTCTTCGGTAGCTCTTTGCGCAAAAACTGCACCAAAAAGTCCTGCGCCTACAATTAGATAATCGTACATCACTTCCACCGCTTTCTATATGATAGTTTAATACAATTCACTTTGTTTTTTCATCTATTGCTAATTTTAGTTTAGAAGAACTTGTGCTTTCGGTATATGGGAAGAACACAAGCTCTGCACCCTGGGATTCTAAATATGCTTTTTGCCTTAACCAATTGGCGTCGTTTGTATAATCGCTACCGGAAAACTGTACATCAAATCTGTATAAATTAAAAGCATCTTCACTGCCACCAAAATCAAGCGGTATCTCGACTGCTTCATCAACATATTTACAACATGATACAATTTCAATACGCTCTTCAAAAGGCACAAAAGCAGATGTTTTCTTGTATTTTAAAACACCATCATCACTTACAACGCCAACAATTAACTTGTTGCACTGCTGTTTTGCACGCTTTAACAGGTTTAAATGGCCTATATGAAACAAATCAAAAACACCGGCAATATACCCTACATTATATTTTTTATCTATTGATGTATCAAGCACCTTTTCAACTGTTTTTTCTTGACGGTTGTATGAAATATTAGGGTCGTATATGCAATAGTTTTTTATCTGCAGCTCATCAAGCTGGCGTAGAACACCGATGTAATTTTTTATGCATATAATAATTTTGTATCCGCCACATGCAAAATTACTTAATTTTTGCGGTGTCACAATTTCATAGTCGCCTATTTTTTTGCCACATTTTTCGCTATTATTATCAACAACGCAATGTATGTTGTAGTCTTTCGAGTAAAGTTCAATAAATCTTTTTGCAAAGTTGCCGCTTCCGAAAAGAACAAGTTTTTGGCCCTGCAAGTCTCTGAAAACATCTATAAATATTTTTTGATACTCGCTTGCGGAATAATTGAGCTTAATACGGTTAGAGTTTACAATGTTAGCGTTTCGCTCGTGTTTGCACATGTATGGGGCTAAATTTTGCAGGTTGCGCAAATTGTTAAGATACTCCCAGGTAAGTTTATGGTAGGCTTCTATATTTTCATCGAGATTATATCGGTTGTAAAAAAATTGTATGGGCAATTGTTTGTGTAATCTAAAATCTCCATCATACACCCCGTGTATTGCTCTGAAAAGTATTAGATTTGCAGGCAAATTTTCAATGTATTCTTCTTGGTCAAAAAAAACAAATCCTTTTTCGGTGTCAATGCAGTTGTGTGGAACAAGGTCGATAAACCCTCGTTCTAAAATAGCACCCATTTCATCATCGTTTTTAATGTGATTTGAGGATTTTAAAATCAAATCTTTGTAGCTGTCTATCTCTGCTATAAATCTATCTTTGTCATCAAAAAAAAGCTCACATAGTTTTTTTGCAAGCGGTTGCCCTTTAATAAAAGGCATGGTATAAGATGAATTAACTATGCTTCCCTTTACTGTGTTAATCCCTTGTTTTGCTAAATAGTCAGCATTTTCATTTAAAGAATGAAGTCTGGGTATTCCCTCTTTGTAAAGTGCTCGTTTTTCCACTGTATCATCACTTCTTATTATAGTTGCAAGTGCTTTTTCTTTTCCTCTGTCCATAGAAATCGTGGCAGATAATACGTTTGATAAATCGTTGTTTTTTGAAACTTCAACAAAAAAAGCATTTGCCATTGTATGAAACATTCCGTTTTTAATAAGATCGCTCATCAAAAATTCTTCTTCCAAAAATACAGTGTTTGGGCTTTGATATTTTGGAAAGTATCTGCCGGAAAGCGCTTCTTGCGGGGTAGCTTCATCCGAAAAAATAAGCTGTGGCATATGCAAATTCGGAAAAACACTATAAAACTTATAATTTGTTAATGATGCACCGGAAAGCATGTTAATTATCTCTGCTTTGTTGTAGCAACGAGCAATGTTTTGAGTATTAGTAAAATCTTGAGCTCTTCTATAATTTTCAATTCCATCAAAGTTGCGATTTGTATGTGGGTCTCTTTCGCCACAAAAATAATTTATGCCCAATCTATTATTTAGGTATAATAATATTTTACCGTCGGATTTTAGCAATCTGTAGCATTCTTTTAAAACATTAGCCGGATCACTTGCTTTTTCTAAATCATCCGAAACAACAATATAGTCGTATTTACTTTCAGAATACGCTTCACCTTTAAGAAAAAAACGTACTTCTTTACCTATCGACTTTAAATATTCTGCAACAGAATCATTTTTTTTGCCATAGAATAATACTAAACTATTTTGCTTAAAGTCATACCAATTAACTATAGCTTTTTTATAGTCTTTTATTATATTTTCAATTTCGACATTGCTCATGTATACATGCCTTTCCTTTAGGTCGCGGAATATCTTTGTGTTGATTTTACATAGTGAATTAATACATTATTTCAATAACTCCACAAATATCTTTACAAATTTTTTCACCGGCACTACCATCTATATTTTCGGCAATATCGACCAAAGCTTGTTTTTGTAAAATTTTTACATCTTTCAAATTATCGCCTATTACATCTTTTATAAAGTCCTCAAAGGTAAACAACATATTTTCTCGTTTGCAAAATGTTTCTTTAAGATCATTACGGAAAAACCCTTTTGATTTGCCTAGCGCAGAAGCAACTACTTTATTGTAACTTTCGTCATCTATCGTGATGTAGCTACGTTCGACTTCATCCTTTTCAAGGTCGATTTTAAATATTTCGCCATCAAATCCATTTTGCAACACGATTTTGTTTTCATTTTTATAAATAGGTAAGCCTTGTGTATACTGAATAACACCGTTCATGTCTTGCTGTGTGAGTTGTTTTTCAAAAAGGTTTGGCATATACAGTGATGATTCCTTCGTTGTCTTGTTAATCTTAACCATTGAATTTGAAAATGCAGGCAAGGTGTAAACATAATCATCGTAGCAATAAAGGCCTGTATATGGCAACGTTCTGTCATTACTACTTTTCCAGCTCACAAAATCACTGGGCATGTGGTAACTATCAATTTGATTATTTTGTTTGTCCCAACGTATCACCTCACTTTTGTAGACACCGGCAAGCCAAAAATATTCTCCATCAAAACTAATGTCTATATAGCTTTGTGTTTTTGGTCCCACCTCGTGCAGCGTAAAAGTTTCTTTTTTCATATTAAAACAAGTGATTATATTGGAGTGGTTGGAGGTAATATAAACATCTTTATCTATTTGTGCAAAATTATAGCTATCGTCATAATAAATTATTTCACCTTGTGAGACAGGCGGTATTTCAAATTTCTTATAGCTGAATTTATTTTTCACAGTATCATAAATTATCACAAGATTGTTTTTTTGCGGTAGATAAATAATTTTATGGTTATAGCGTAAAACCTTCATGCAATGTGCAGGTTCGTTTAATTTTAAAATTTGCTCTATTTTATTTTTTTGGGCATTATATTTATAAAAACTTTGAGACATTAACGGCGATAAATACAAGCTCCCGTTATAAAGTACACTAAAATAATAAAGCGCTTCAAAAGAATTTGTCGTATGAATTGCTTCTAACTTTGCCGTACTAAAATCATTGTCAACTTTATAAATTCCGTGAAAGTAGTTAGAAGTTGTGTAAAATTCATCGTTTATTTTTGTAAGCTGTGTGCAAAAAAGCTTTGTCTTTTCCTGTGTGTTATAAGCTCTACTATAATGATTGAATATAAAAACAGGCTTGTTAGCTATGCCAAACAGATTTAATACAGAGCTTCCATCATCGCCAATGTATGCGTCACAAATGGCAATTGTGTTTGTAATATCCGGAGTTGTATCCAAAATACCAATGTTTTCATCTGTGAAAAAATTTACAAGATCGTCGTATCTTGAACGCAACTGAGGACGCATGCTGTCAATTGTAGCACCTAACAGTGGGTGAGGGCGCCATATTATTAATACACCTTGCTCGTTTTTCATATATTCAAAAACAGCTTGCAGTTTGTTTAAAACAAATTCTCCGTGTGTTAAAAACGAACCTATTGTGGTGTTTAACATTAACGCCTTTTTGCCTTGCAGTGTCTCTCGCCACTCTTGCGGAACTATACCGCCTTTTTCGCAAATCTCCACAACTGCATCTAATTTAGGAGAGCCGAGCGCCAAAACTTTTTCATAAAAAGGTGTGGGCTTAAATTGTTCTTTAATGCTTTTTGATTGCACAATTATATAGTCAGCATGTTTGTATGCACTTAAACCCAAATGTTCTTCTTGCAGCTCACCCGTAGTTACATAATAAGGGATATACACAAGAATGCCTACATTTCGCTTAATGTTTTCAGAATAGTATTCTTTGTATACTCTTGTTACATAATTGGATCCGTCGTATGGATTATGAATAAACGCTGCCTCGGGTGCGTTTTTTTCAAGCGAATATTCACTATAATGAACTGCATTGATTTCGGGTGGAAAATCATCCTTTTCATAACAATCTTTCCATGTGTTTGACTGTCTGTCAAACGTTTTGTATGGAATAGGTACAACTATACAAGTATAGTTGGGTTTTTGTTTATAGGCATTGTATACACTTGCCATACTGTCCCACATAGATGCTGAATATGGGAGAAAAACAACTTCATAGGTTATCTCTTCCGAGTCTATAATATTTATAATATCATTTATTAAGTCGTTTTGCTGCTTTAAGTCGTCCTTTGTAACTTCTTGCATTTGTGCAAGCGGCAGTAGATTGTTGCAAAAAATTTCAAGTTTTTCATCTATTTTATTTGTATTGGTTGCGTGCTTGGCGAACGTATCTCCTATGGCAACGGCGGACTGCTGGCAGAGAATAAAATATTCCACCCTGTTTTCAATGCTGGGTTCTTTTAAAATAATATCGTGCATCTCGATAACAGAGCCACAAAGTTGCAATAAATTTTGCTTAATATATTTTCTCACTTTACTTCCTCGTCTAATCTTTATCGTGCTTTATTTCAACGGCAAGATCCGGATTGTTTGTAATGATCCCATCGACACCCATACGCATAAAGCGTCGTATGTCGCTACCTTTGTTTACCGTCCACACATTAACGACTTTTTTCGCATTATGCAATTTTTCAAGCTGTTGTTGAGTACATAAATAGTGTGCAAGGTTAGCAATTTGAACGTCATATTTATCCAGATATTCATCGATGTCCAGTATACCATCGGCAAATAAAAACGCGCATTTCGCGTTTTGGCACAGTGATTTTATTTTCAAAACACTGTTGTGATTAAAAGAAGAAAATAATACATTATCTATGAGACTATGCTCTATGACCAGTTCTAAAACAGCTTTTTCTATATTTTTATATTCAAAAATATTATTTTTAATTTCGATGTTGAGAAGGAATTTTTTTTGTGAAAATTCGCAAAGCACCTGTTTTAACGTAGGGATTTTAATATTTTTAAATTTTTCCATGTTATTGTTAAAATCATATTGATAAAGTTCATTTAACGTAAAGTCTTTAATAAATCCGTTGCCATTTGAAACCCTGTCAATTGCCTCGTCGTGTGCAATAACCGGCACGCCGTCTTTTGTAAGATGGACATCAAATTCTATGCCATCCGCTCCCATATCGTACGCAAGCTTAAAAGCTTCTATAGAATTTTCCGGCGCATAGTCACTAGCGCCCCTATGTCCTAACACTTTTGTTGAATAGACATTCATGACAACCTCTTTTATGCGTTCATACGCAAAATTTCTTCAAATAATATAATGTGTTGTGCGCCCTCGTTTTCAAGTTGAAGCTTGATTTCTTCATAGTAGGCGCTTGTTATAATAAAAGTAGTGTTTTTCATATCAAGCGTTTTTAAAATTTTTGGATTACAAATCTCGACGCCTTGTTTTTTTGTACCCCAAACTTTTTCGTTGTTATCCAAAACACAAAAAGGGGAATAATAGTTTGCGTATGTTTTCATATAATTATCAAACATTTTACCCGAACCAAAAAGCACTATTTTTTTATCGCCTATTAACTTTAGCTCATCTTCAAAATGCACAACTTTACTAAAATGCGCACCTATTGAATAAATGTAATTTAAGGTAGCAAAAAGAAGCACAGGCGGTGTGTTGATTAAAACTTTAGTAGGCTCAAAGCTGAAAACGCCGTCAAACCCAATATCTCGCAGCGCCACTAAAAAACTACTCCAATCCGTACAGCAACCGCCGCTTGGCGAATAATTAAAGCCAAACGGCAGTTGGTGGTGGTCTTCGCAGCCATCGTTGTCGTGAAGATGCAAAACTTTTAAATGTCCTCCAAGTATCTGCACCTCACGGCTTATGTTGCGGCGCAGTGCATTCGCATGGCCAATATCTAAACACGCGCCCAAGCAGTTTTCGCCCAAGCACGAATTTACTTGTTCAATCATTTTAACAATGTCGTCGGCACCGCTACAAATGCCGCTTACTATGCGGCCATTGTATCGAGCGTGTAGGTTTTCGACACATATACAAACACCGTATTTTGCGCCGAGAGCTCCCAATTTCTCAAAAAAGCGGGCGTTAAAATCCCATTCTTCTTTAATACTTATTGCAACACCCTGTTCCGCCCAAACTCTGTTGCATAAATGTATAGGGTGTACTACATAATTTTTGCACCCCAAAATGTTGCACGCTTTGAGCGCTTGCTCATGTTGCAACAATAGTTTATCGGTGTCTTCAATCGGGTCATAATCAATAAAGCGAGGTGCATGTGCTTGGTTAAAAATAATGCCACATTCATCTGCAATGCGCTTGTGTTCATAAAGATATTCTAAATCTTCAAAAACATCAAAATCTTGCCAGTCGATGTTAAAGTCGACAAAGGCAAAACCGGCAGATTTCACCTTTGAATAGCTGTGCGCAAGACAGTTTTTGTTAATTATCTTGAAAGATTGTATACCGACTTTATGCATTTATTCTCCTA